>CAZMCU010000019.1:0-19721 GCA_964564915.1 uncultured Demequinaceae bacterium
ATCACGAGTCGAGAGTCTCGTGGATCTTGTCCACGAGGTCCTTCAGGTGAAAGGGCTTCGCGATGAAGTGGACATCGTCGATTCCCATCGCTAAAGGCGAGATGACGTCGGCCGTGTAGCCGGACATGTACAGGCACTTGAGGTTCGGTCGCGACGCCATGATCGACTTGGCCAACGCGTGTCCGTGCATCTCGGGAAGGATGACGTCGGTCAAGAGAAGATCGATGACACCCGGGTACTCCCCCGCCAAACGGGTGGCCTCGCTTGGTGTACCCGCCGCCAAGACTGTATGTCCATGCCCTTCCAGCAGGGTTGTGGTCATCTTGAGGATTCCGGGTTCGTCTTCCACGAGGAGAATCGTCGCCGTTCCCGATTTCGGCGCCCGGGTGGGGGTCTCGTCGGGAGTCGATTCCGGCCCGCCCTCGTGGTGAGGGAGGTAGACCGTGAACACGGTACCCACTCCGGGTTCGCTGTGAACGTCGAGAAACCCGTGATTCTGCTTCACGATGCCGTACGTTGTGGACAAGCCGAGTCCGGTGCCCTGCCCCGTTTCCTTCGTGGTGAAGAAGGGTTCGAAGAGATGAGCCTGCGTTTCGGGATCCATACCGGAACCATCGTCACTCACCACGAGCTTGACGTAGTCGCCGGGACGGCAGTCGGGGTGCTCGGCGCAGAACCGTTCGTCGAGGTTGACGTTCGCCGTCTCTATGGTGATCGTTCCCGCGTCGCCGATCGCGTCTCGAGCGTTGATGCACAGGTTGGCCAAGATCTGATCGACCTGCGATGGATCGATTCTGACCGACGAAAGGCCCGTTCCCGGGTTCCAGGTCAGGGTGATGTCTTCGCCGATGAGTCGTCCGAGCATCGTTAACGAGGCCCCCACCGCCACGTTGATGTCGACAATCTGGGGAGATGCGGGCTGGCTGTGCGAGAAAGCTAGAAGTTGGCGTGTCAAGCCGGCGGCACGTTCCGCGGCGTGACGGATCTCTTCCAGGTTGCCGTAGCGAGGATCATCGGGTTCGACGAGCGTCAGATTCTGATCCACGCGACCCAGGATGACCGTGAGCATGTTGTTGAAGTCGTGCGCGATCCCACCGGCGAGTCGTCCCACCGATTCCAGCCTCTGGGCCCGAGCCAATTGGGCTTCAAGGAGGCGTTTCTCCGCTTCTTGGTTCTTGCGCTCGGTGACGTCCTGAGCCGCCCCCCAGAGGCCGGTGATCCGTCCTTCGGCGTCGGTGACCGGCTCGCCCCGCGCCCACAGCCACCGGGACGTGCCGTCGTCGCGCGGAATCTCCAACTCCACCTCGTATGGGACGCCAGTCTCCACTGTCTTGGCAACGGCGTCGTTCAACATCTTGTAGGTCGGAGCCGTGATGAGCGCTTCCTGTTCGGAGAACGTGGGAGGGGTGGTCCCTGGCTGAATGCCGAAAACCTCGAAGAGCACCTCGGTCCATGTGACTTCGTCCTCATCGAAATCCCACGTCCAACTGCCCACGTGGGCGAGCCTCTGCGTTCGTAAGAGATCCTGTTCGCTACGCCGGAGTGCCACCTCGGAGCGTTTCCGCTTGGTGACGTCCTGGAAGATGCACGCGAACTCATTCGGTGCGGGGCTGAAGGCCGTTACCTCGAAGTATTGATCGAGCGGCGCGGTGAAGTTCTCGAAACGGGCGGGCTCACCGGTGAGGGCCACCCTTCCGTACGTATCGATCCAGTACTGCTCGGTGCCGGGGAGTACCTCCAAGACGGTCTTGCCGATCAGTTGGTCGGCGGTAAGGCCGGTGATCCTTTCGAAGGCGGGATTGACCGCGAGAAATCGGTAGTCCACCGGCATGCCGGAGTCATCGCAAATGATGTGGTGATGGGCGAAGCCGTCGAGCATTTCGTTGAAGAGGGTTTGATAGGCCACCTTGGCCCGGTGAACCGCGGAGATGTCCACGGCGGACATCGCCGTGTACGTTTCCGTGCCCCCTTTCGACTGGACCGAGGTACAGCCGACCAGTAGGGGAAACACGGTACCGTCGCGGTGGAGGTACCAGTGTTCCTGAGGCTCGGAACTTCCGTCGCGGATCGAGGCCTCGATGATGGCTTTCGAGATCGCCAATTGCTCCGGTGTGTGGACGAGCGAGATGTGGTGCCCGATCATCTCCTCCGGCCGGTAACCGTGCATCCTGGCGAAGCTCTCGTTGACGTATCGGAAGATGCCATGGGAGTCGATGAACACGTTTCCGAAGAAGGCGTAGTCGGCGACTGCCTTGAAGATCCGGGCTTCGTCGCTCGCTAACACGGTGGGGGACTTTGTATCGCGTTGGGCTGGCGAGCCGCCGCGCGGAGCCTTCGGGGCAGCGGCATCCTTGCTCGGGGAGGGTCGGGCTTTCTGGGTCCCCTTCTTCGGGGCAGCAGCATCCTTGCTCGGGGAGGGCCGGGTCTTGCGGGTACCCGTGTTAGGGTTTCGCCGCGCGTTTCTTGGGGAGGAACCACCTGGGTTGGACACGATTGCCCCCCGACCTCGTCGTCGGAAATTGTCTGTCGGCCCGGTTATCGATGGAGGGCCGTCGCTCCCCGGGGTTACGCATCCAGGTTTCGCGTTTCGTCCCCTGAGGTCGCTGGATATCGCCACTCTACCGTCGGTGCTCGCTGGTGGGGAGGGGGAGGACCGCCTTCGGCACTCACCAGAGAGCAAGAATCTCCCCGGTCCCTCCGGTTTCGGAGTCGTCATCGGTATCGTGGATACCGGAGGAGGTCCCCATGAAACGCGTTCCGCTCGTTCTTGCCGCGGCCCTTGTCTTGGCCGGTTGTGGTTCCTCGTCGCCCTCCGCACCAGACGACGGATCTTCCGACGATCAGTCGTCCGCGCTTCCGGAAGCCTCGGAAACTTACGACTCGTCCCCCACCGATATCTCCAGCGAGGTTCCCGCCCCCGACCACGTCGTCCGGCTCGTCTTCATCCACCACTCGTGCGGAGAGAATTGGCTCAGCGACGATTCGGGCGGGCTCGGCTTCGCGCTGATGGGTAACAACTACTTCGTTAGCGACACGTACTACGGGTGGGGTCCCGAGGATCCCAGCCTGGGTGGCGTCATCGGCGACTACACCGACGTCGGCAACTGGTGGAACTGGTTCGAAGGACCCTCGAGCGGCACGATCATGCGCGCGGTCTACACGGAAGACCAGCAGGCCACTTGGTACTCACGCCTCGACGACAACCCGGGCGGCGAGAACGAGATCGTCATGTTCAAGTCATGCTTTCCCAACTCCAATGTCGAGGGGAGCCCCAACGACCCTCCCACCACGGGGCACAATCCCCTCGACGGTGCGGGGCTCGACAACCTCACCGTCGGAAATGCCAAGGGGGTGTACCTCGACCTACTCGACTACTTCGGTGAGCACCAAGACAAGCTCTTCGTCCTGGTGACACCGCCTCCCCTGCTCGACAGCGATACGAGCCCGGAGGCGGCGGCCAACGCTCGAGCCCTCAACACCTGGCTCGTCGAGGATTGGCTCGACGACTACCCGTACTCCAACGTCGCCGTCTTCGACTTCTACAACGTGCTCACCTCCAACGGGGGTGACCCCTACACGAACGACCTCGGCTCTGCGACCGGAAACCATCACCGGTATCACGACGGGCAGGTCGAGTACGTCACGGACCAGGGATCGAACACCTCCGCCTACGCCGTGGACGGCGACAGCCACCCCACCTCGGCGGGCAACGTCAAGGCGACGGGGGAGTTCGTGCCGATGCTCAACTACTTCTATCAGCGCTGGCAGGCTGGTGAGTAAGGGAGCCATGACCCAGCGCGTGCTTCGCGTCGGTATGGGTCAGATGCTCGTGATCCCGGGGGAGGTCGACGACAACGTTGACCGTGCGGTCGCGATGATTCGCGCCGCCGGGCGTGAGGGGTGCTCGATCGTCGTGCTACCCGAATGCCTCGATATCGGCTGGACGTCGTCGAAGGCACGTCGACTCGCGACGCCTATCCCCGGACCGGTGTCGGATCGCCTGAGCGAAGCCGCCGCTTTGGCCGCAATCATGGTTGTTGCCGGGCTGACCGAGCGCGACGGCGATCGGCTGTTCAACTCCGCAATCGTGGTGGGAAACGACGGGGCATTGCTAGCCACCCACCGAAAGATCCACGAGATCGACTTCGCACGGAAGCTCTACGACCCCGGCACGTCGCTGCATGTTGTCGCGACCGAGCACGGGATTGTTGGTGTGAACATCTGCGCCGACAACGCCTTCTCCTCGTTGGCGCTGGGCCGGGCCCAAGCGGCGATGGGTGCCCAGATCCTGCTCTCCCCCTGCGCGTGGGCGGTCCCTCCGGACTTCGACAACGAGGCTCGCACCTACGGCGACGAGTGGGTTACCGCCTACGGTGCGCTCGCGCGAGAGACCGGAATGCCGGTGGTCGGGGTGAGCAATGTTGGTCCCGTCGTCGGCGGTGAGTGGGATGGATGGCGATGCATCGGGAGCTCGCTAGCGGTCGGCTCGGAGGGGAACGTGCTGGTCCAGGCTCCGTTCAGCGATACCGAGGAAACGTTCCTGACGGTCGAGATCCCCCTCTCAACGAACCCGAGGGTCGAGAAACCTTGACGACGTGTCGCCGACGAGCGACGCCTCCGTCACCGCCGTTGTACCGTGGGGTTTGATAGAGGAGCCCAACGAACGGGAACGGTGATCCATGGACGCGGCGATCAGGATCGAGAACCTTCACAAGGCCTTCGGCAGCACGCGAGCCCTCGACGGCCTTGACCTCGACGTCAGAGTCGGGGAGGTGCATGGACTCCTCGGCCCCAACGGCGCGGGCAAGTCCACCACCATCCGTGTGCTCCTCGGCCTCCTGAGGGCGGATTCCGGAGTCGCGGAACTTCTGGGAGGCGACCCATGGCAGGACGTCGAAAGCCTCCACCGCAGGCTCGCTTACGTCCCCGGCGAGGTCATGTTGTGGCCCAACCTCACCGGCGGTGAGGTCATCGACCTCATGGGACGACTGCGCGGGGGACTCAACCCGAAGCGTCGTGCCGACCTCCTCGAGCGATTCGAACTTGACCCCACCAAGAAGTCCCGTGCCTACTCGAAGGGCAACCGCCAGAAGGTCGCCCTCATCGCGGCCCTCTCCTCCGACGTCGAACTCCTGCTTCTCGACGAACCCACCGCCGGCCTCGACCCGCTCATGGACAGCATCTTCCGCGAGTGCCTCAAGGAGTTGCGCGCCCAAGGTAAGACCGCGCTCCTCGCGAGCCACATCCTCTCCGAGGTCGAGGCGCTTGCCGACCGGGTGAGCATCATCAAGAGTGGCCGTCGGGTCGACGTTGGGAGCCTCGCCGACATGCGTCACCTCGCCCGCGTGACGATCACCGCGGACCTCCTCGGCAAGCCGACGGGCCTTTCGTCGCTCGCGGGGATTCATGAGATGACGACGACCGGCCAGCACGTCGAGTTCGTCGTCGACCCCGAGGAGCTCAACGTAGCCCTCGCCGCGCTCGCCACCATCGGCGTCGCCAACCTCACGAGCCACCCGCCGACCCTGGAGGAACTGTTCCTTCGCCACTACAGCGAGGGGGAGGCGGTGTCCGACAAGGGGAAGCGGAAGGCGAAGGCGGTGAAGGGGTGAGGTCGCTCGTCGGCACTCGCGCCCTTATCCGGTTGGCCCTCCGGCGCGATCGCATCCTCCTGCCAGCGTTCCTCGTCATCGTCGTCGGGATGGTCGCGTCGGGTACGCAGGCGACCATCGCCTTCTACCCCAACCTTCAGTCACGGATCGAGGCGGCCACGGTCGTCAACACCACGTCATCGACGCTTGCGATGTTCGGCCCCATCCACGACGTCACGTCTCTCGGGGCTGTTTCGGTCTTCAAGCTGGGGATGATGGGGCTCATCGCGATCGCGATTCTGGCGGCGCGGCTTGTCGTGAGGCACACGCGGGCCGAGGAGGAAACGGGCAGGCTGGAGATGATCGGGGCGACCGTCGTCGGAAGGCGCGCGCCCCTCACCGCGGCGTTGGTCGTCGCCGGGGGGATGAGTATCGTCACCGGAGGGGCGGCGGCGCTCGGGTTGGTCGCGGCCGGGCTGCCCCGGGAGGGATCGGCCATCCTCGGCGCGGGATTCGCGGCCCTCGGCCTCGCGTGCGCCGCGATCGGCGCGCTGACGGCCCAGGTGACGATGAGCGCGCGGGCGGCTGCCGGAATGGCGACGGGTGCGATCGGGGTCTTCTACCTCGTGCGTGCGATCGCGGACGCCGGGCCCGACGGAAACCTCGCGTGGTTGTCGTGGGCCTCGCCCATCGGGTGGTACCAGCAGACCCGGCCGTACGCCGGGAACCGATGGTGGCCCCTCGCGTTGCCCCTCGTCCTCGCCGTCGTGATGCTGGTTGTCGCGTACGCGGCAGCGGCGCGCCGGGACTTCGCCGCGGGGCTTCTCGCCGACAAGAGCGGACGAGCAACGGCGTCCCCCAGCCTCGCCACTCCTCTCGCCCTAGCCTGGCGCCTCCAACGCGGGTCGTTCTTCATCTGGGCGTCGTCCTTCCTCGTCGTCGGTGCGGTTATCGGGGGGATCACGTCGAGCGTGAGCGGCTTCCTGGACAGCCCACCGGTCCAAGACCTCATGAGGAGATTCGGGGGCGTGGAGAACGTCACGGACGCGTTCCTCTCGGTCGAACTGGGCATGATGGCTGTCGTCGTGACCGTGTACGGCATGCAAGCCGCGATGCGTCTTCGCGCAGAGGAGACGGGGCTCCGCGCCGAGCCGATGCTCGCCACTCCCGTCACGCGCATCCCGTGGGTGTGGAGCCACCTGACGATAGCCCTCGCCGGATCCGCCGCTCTCATGGCCATCGCCGGATTGAGCGCGGGCCTCACGAGCGCGGCCCAGGTCGACATTCCCCACCAGTTCTGGCGCGTGGTCGAGGCCGCGATCATTCAGGTGCCCGCCATTTGGGTGGTGATCGGCATTGGGATCGCGGCCTTTGGGTTGGCTCCCCGGCTCGTCATCGCTGGTTGGGTCGCACTCGTCTTCTTCGTGTTGCTCGGCGAATTCGGTCCGCTATTCCGACTCGATCAGTGGCTCATGAACCTCTCCCCCTACGCCCACACTCCCCGAATGCCGGGCGGTCACCTCACCACTGGGCCCCTCGTCTGGCTCATCGGGATCGCCGCCGCCCTCATCGCCGCAGGTCTGGTCGGCTTCCGTCGGCGGGACCTCGACTAGCCGCACGACGGAACTGGCCCCTGTCGTTGGGGAAGGTTCTACCGCGATCCGTGGTTAACCCCTTGCCGGTTACCGAGAACCGGTCGCAAAGATGAGGAGACTGACATGGCTGAAATGACAGATACCGTGAAGTGCGCGAGCTGCGGAATGGACATTGCACCGGCGGATGCAGCCTCGACCATCGTCAAGGATGGCGCGACGCTTTACTTCTGTTCCGACGGATGCGCTGCCGGATACGCCGCAGGTCACCGCGACTCCATGTAGCGGTGCTGAGGGTCAGGGAACGGGAAACCGCTCCCCGACCCTCGGTGCATGAGGAATCCGCGCGACACGGGGATCACCCGTGACCCTTACGTTCCGCAAACCCTCGACACGTCAAGATGGGTGCAGCACTCGACCTATGGAGGAGGGTTCGTGTCGACTTTGACGATCCGCGTTCGCCGCGCCACCGCCCTCGTCGTTGCGCTTGGACTACTCACCGCGGGGTGCGCCAGTGGCGACACTACGAGCACTACCGGCCCCACCACGCTCTCGACCACCGCCACAACGTCCTCGGCCACTACCCCGTCGAACGACGCTCTCGTCACGGGCTCCTACCCGATCGTCGATACCGGACAGACGGCAACGTACGACGCCTCGTCTCCGATTCCCGCGCCAGCTCCGGGGGAAGCGTTCTATGGCCAAGACGCCCAGTACGACGGAAACGCCCCCAGCTACACCGACAACGCTGACGGTACCGTCACCGACAATGTCACCGGCCTCATGTGGACCCAGAGCCTTGACCTCAACGGGGATGGCGAGATTAACGTGAGCGACAAGCTTTCCTACGCGAACGCGCTTGCGAGCGCGGCTAGCGTGACGGTCGGCGGCTACGACGACTGGCGCCTCCCGACCATCAAGGAGTTGTACTCGCTCATCGAGTTCACCGGCGTCGACCCGAGCGGCTACGAGGGCACCGATGTCGTCGGCCTCATTCCGTTCATCGACACGAGCGTGTTCGCGTTCGGGTACGGCGATACGGCGAACGGGGAGCGGGTCATTGACGCACAAATGGCGACCTCGACCCTGTACGTGGATGTCACGGCAGGCGGTCAGGCCACGATGTTCGGCGTCAATTTCGCCGACGGCCGGATCAAGGGCTACGGCCTGACCGGGAAACCCGGGGGATCCGGGGAGAAACTCTTCTACGTCTACTACGTTCGCGGGGCAAGCGGTTACGGCGTCAACGACCTCCACGACAACGGCGACGGCACGATCACCGACGCGGCGACCGGGCTGATGTGGGCGCAAGACGACAGCGGCACGGGCATGAATTGGGAGGATGCCCTCGCGTGGGCGCAGCGTGCCAACGCGGAGTCCTATCGCGGATACGACGACTGGCGCCTGCCGAACGTCAAGGAACTCCAGAGCATCGTCGACTACACGCGCTCCCCCGGGATCACCGACTCCGCCGCGATCGATCCGATTTTCAACACCACCGCCATCACCAACGAGGCGGGGCAAGCCGACTACCCCGCGTTCTGGAGTTCGACGACTCATGTCTCGTGGACACGGGATCGTGAAGGGGCGTTTGGGGCGTACGTGGCGTTCGGTAGGGCGATGGGGTACATGAATGGGTCGTGGGTCGATGTCCACGGGGCGGGAGCCCAGCGTAGCGACCCCAAGACGGGGAGCGCGTCAGACTATCCAACCGGGCGTGGGCCGCAAGGCGACGCGATCCGCATCGACAACTTTGTGAGACTCGTGCGCGACGCCACCTAGGACGAAAGCTCTCCCTTGTTTTGGAGGTACTTCATCGCAACGTACCCGATGAGGATGTTGGAGCCGTAGGTAACCCCACGGAAGAGAATGACGGCGGAACCGGCGATCGCCGCGGGCACCCCTGCGGCAAGAAGCAAGGTCGTGAGCGTGAGCTCAATTGCGCCCAGGCCCCCAGGTGTGGGGACGGCGGTACCGGCCGCGCTTCCCAGAAGGTAGATGATCGCGATCTGGACGAGCCCGATCTGTTGCCCGAACGCTTGGAGCGAAGCCCAAAACGCCCCGACGTACGCGGTCGTCATGAGAAGGTTCCCGGTGAGGCCGAGGGCAAGGGTCCACGGGCGAGCGAGCACACTCACCAAGCGGGGCCACGTCTGCCGGATGATGGGTTTGACCTTGGCTCCCACCCACGCACGGATCTTGGGAAAGGCAAGGGCGATGGTGACGGCGATCGCGACGCTACCGACGGCGATGAGGGCCGGGGGTGAGGGGGTAGCGATGAGGGCACCGCTATCCCCAGCGACGAAGGAGAGGACAACGAGGCCGAGCACGGTGGCGACGATCCCCGAAACCTGAATGAGGGCGACGGTGGCGACGGCAAGAGGCCGGGGGACGCCTCGTCGGCTGAGAAGTTGGTGGTTGACGACCGCGGGCGCAAGGCCGGCGGGCATAATGAGGGCCTTGAACGAGGCGGCGAATTGGGCGATGAACGAGGTCATGAACGGGAGCTTGACGGGAGAGTAGGCGAGGAGGGCGAGCGTCGCCCCCACGTAGGTGGTGGCGCTCAATCCGAAGACGATGGCGACCCAGAAGGGCGACCCGTGTCCGATGGCATCGACCACAGCCGAGACATTGAAACTCGTCAGGATGGCGTACGCGGCGAAGACGCCGAAGATCAGGGTAAACACGGTCCGCAGGCTGAATCGCGTGATGCGTTGTTGAACGGTTGGCACCTCCGGAAGCCTCTCCAGGATCGCGGCCCGGACATCGCGAAGCACGTGCCCGCGCGCCTTCGTCTCGATACGAGTGGGGCGCGGTAACAGAACCGCCTGAAGGAACGGGGCGAAGGCCGCGATCTCTGCCTCGGGGAGGGCACGGAAAGCGGATTGCACCGCACGTTGCGCCCCCACCTTGGCCGCGAGCATCGCGACCAGCTGAACGATGTCGATCGACTTGGAAAACGACCCGGAAGCGACCTCGCCCATTTGCCATCCCGACAACCACACGGCGGGCGGCTCGTCCCCTTCGTCGGGGCAGACGAGAACCGTGTCGGACGTCAACTCACGGTGGGTGATTCCGGCGTGGTGAGCCTTGAGGATCTCCGTCCAGATGGCGTCGAGGACCTCGTCCGTCGCGTCCTCCGGCGTCAGGTCCGCGAACGCGCGACACCCCATGGGGCGTTGGTAAACGATGACCATCGTGTCCCGCGATTGCGCCATTCCCAGGACTCGGGCCGTGCGTACTCCGGCCGTCCGAGCGGCGTGGGCCACGAGCGCGGTGCTCTCCGCAAGCCTCCGAAGGTTGAGGTCGGGCCGAGAGTCGATTCCTCTCACCCGGAGCGAGCGCCAGATCTTGGCGATGCTTCCGGCCGCGACCCTGTCACCATCGAGGGCGACGGCAACAAGGTGATGATTCTCGACCGTCGTGAAATCGTAGACACGACCCTGGTGCGTGCGTGCGAGGGCGAGGCACGCGGGGTCGGGCGTAGGAAGCGAATATTCGGACGGGTTCTCGACCCGAACGATCCTCTTCGGTTCGAACCCCGCCCGTCGGATCGCATGGACCAGGTGGCCTCCGTACGCACGGTCGGTCGGGGTGCCGAAGGTGTATCGGGTGAGAAGTCCGGCCGCACGCCCGATGAGGACGGTGGAGAGGGCGGCCGGTAACGTCACGAAACCACTGATAGCCGCGACGGCGAGGGCAAGCCACAGAACCGTCCACGATATCGAAACCGGGCGCAAGACCCTTCTGCGTCCCGCCGTCGTCAACATCGCCGCCAACCCGGCGAGGTACGCGGGCATCGTAACCGCCGTCAGCCCGTTCGCGGTGACACTCAGGGAACTGATGAGTTCGGGAGCCCCCCAATGGCGAGTGGCCGTCGCGACGAGAAGGACGGCCGCGATCCCCAAGCACAGCCCGGCTAGCGCCTCAAGGATGCGCCGCGGTTCGCGCCGTATCGCGAGCGCGAGCACGACGACGATCGGCAGAACGAGCGTGACCGCTCCCTCGAGGATGTTGACGGGGGCGACGAGAAGGCGGTGGAGGACCCCATAGAAGCCCTGGACATCCGAGGTAATGCCCGCGGTGGTGCCGGAGGCATAGGCACCCAGCAGGAGCACCAGCACGATTCCCACGAGCGTGATGACGAACCGGACCAGGTCCGGAAGCAAATGGGTGCGGGCGTCCGGAAAGTCCACAATCTGAACGTCGCCCGTGTCTCCCAGCGGGTCCGCGGACTCGTCGGGCGGCGTGACGGGGGCTTCGACGGCCATGGCCCGAGTCTAAGAGTCGAGACCCCCTCTACGCGACGTGCAGCGCGACTAACCAGCTGATCGGAACGATTTCCGGACCCACGAAGGAGACGAGATCGAGAATCGCATGGGCGACGATGAGGGGGCCGACTCGGCGCGTTCGGAGGAAGACGAGGACGAATACGATCCCCATGACAAGGTTGCCGATCGCCATGGGCCAACCCTGGTAGAGGTGATAGCAGCCGCGGATGACGGCGGACGCCGCAACGATCCAGGCCACCTTCCACCGCATCTCACGGAGCCGTGTCACGAGGTACCCGACCATGATCGTCTCCTCGAGGACGGCCGCGACGAGGGCGGCGAGGATCAGCAGGGTTGCCGTCCACCAGTGATCGCCGAGACCGTTGGTGTTGACCTTAAGGCTTTGGCCCAGAGCCCGCCCGATCGCGTAGACGCCGATTCCCGGGAGACCGATCAGCGCCGCGAGGCCAGCCCCTATCCCCACGTCGCGCCACGGCGACGGTCCACCGCCCTTGCGCCAGATCAATCCGAGGCGTTCCCTCGCCCTACCGGCCCGGTCGTTCAGCAGGTAGACGGCGAGGGCGACCGGTACCAGCTTGTATCCGTCGGCGAGCACCTGGTAGATGATGTCCATGACCGGGACACGCGAGACGGAGGGGTGCAGCGTCGTCGTTTGGCTCGCGATCGGGGCCGGTCGCAGAAGGGCTTCGACGTACAGCCATATCGAGACGATCGCCGACCACCCCAGGCTGAGGCCGAGGACGATGAGGACCTCGGCGCGAAGCCGCCGGTCGGTGGGTGCCTTAGTCATTCGTTCTCGAGCAGGGAGACGAGCCGTTCGGCGAGACCGGTGTACGTCGCGGGGGTGAGGGCGCTCAGGGCCGCCGCGACATCGTCGGGAAGGCCGAGGGTGGCGACGAAGGCACGGAGCGACTCGGCGTCGACGCGGTGGCCGCGCGTGAGTTCCTTAAGACGGTCGTAGGGATTGTCCATGCCCGGGACCCCGGCGAGGGCGGCCGCCCTCATGGCCGTCTGGATCGGCTCGGCCAAGACTTCCCAGTTGGCGTCGAGGTCGCGGGCGAGAACCGCGGGGTCGACGTCGAGGCCAGCAAGTCCTCGGCGGAGGTTGTCGATCGCGAGGAGTGAATGGCCGAGCGCGACGCCGACATTCCGCTGGGTGGTCGAGTCGGTCAGGTCCCGTTGGAGCCGGCTCGTGACAAGGGTCGCCGCGAGGGAGTCAAGGAGGGCGCACGAGATTTCGAGGTTAGCCTCCGCGTTCTCGAAGCGGATGGGGTTGACCTTGTGGGGCATCGTCGACGACCCGACCGTCCCCTGGCCCCGCACTTGCGCGAAGTAACCGAGCGAGATGTAGGTCCACGCATCCGTCGCGAGGTTGTGGAGGATGCGGTTGACGTGGGCGACGTTCCCATACAGGTCCGCTTGCCAGTCATGCGGCTCGATCTGGGTGGTGAGCGGGTTCCACGTGAGCCCAAGGCCCTCGACGAACGAGCGGGAGACGGCGATCCAATCGGTTCCGGGAACGGCGACCATGTGTGCGCCGAACGTCCCCGTAGCCCCGTTGATCTTGCCCAGGTACTCCTGCCGTTCGATCCGATCCAGTTGGCGCGTCAGCCTCGCAGCCGTCACGGCCATCTCCTTGCCCAGGGTCGTGGGAGTTGCGGGTTGCCCATGGGTGCGGGCGAGCATCGGAAGGGCGGCGTGCTCGCGGGCAAGGGCGGCGAGATCCTCGACGAGCGACCGGGCAGCCGGGAGCCACACCTCCCGGACGGCATCGGCAATCGACAGGGCATAGGCGAGGTTGTTGATGTCCTCCGACGTGCACCCGAAATGCACGAGTTCCGTGAGATCCGGGAGGGCGGAACCCTGGAGCGCCTTCTTGGCCGCCGCTAGCCTTGACCGAAGGAACTGCTCGACCGCCTTGACGTCGTGAACGGTGACGCGTTCGATCTCGGCCAGTTCCTCGATCTCCTGGGCACCGAACTCCCAAGGTAATGCGCGCAGGTAGTCCCGGTCGGCCTTGGTGAGTGGCTTCACGCCGGGTACGGTGCCGCCGTCCGCGAGGTGGATGAGCCATTCAACCTCGACGTGGAGACGCGCGCGGTTGAGGGCGGCCTCGCTGAGGTGGTCGACGAGGGGAGCGACGACCGCGCGGTAACGGCCGTCGAGTGGGCCGAGAGGTATGGCCGGGTCGAGTTTCGCGAGGCACGTCCGGGACCGGGTCACGAGTTCATTGTTCCACGCGGGCCCTACGGATGTCCCCAGCCTCGAGCACCGATCCTGTGATCCACCTTCTGGTAGCCGTACTCGGGTCGGTTCGATTCTACGACCGTAGCGTCTCGCCATGACGATCACGCTGATCGGCGATGGCGTACCCTCCGTGCCCAATTACGTGCGCACCGGTGCGGCGCTCGCGAGGGAGGAAGTGGAGCGAGCCGCAGAGCTCTTGCGCCTCGCCGCGGACGTCGAATGGGTGTCCGACCTAGCCGGCCTCTACCACGAGCGACTATCCGATCTCGCTCGCATCGTTACCGCACTAGGCCACCGGGTCGCGGTCGCGGAGGCCGCGGTCAACACCCTCGCGAGGTTGTCGTGAGCGACTTCTGGGTGGTCGGCGGGATCGGTGGAACGACGGCGCGGCTCGAGGATCTCGATCGGGCGGCCGCCGTGTTATCGAGCGCTGCCGAGGTCGTCAGGGGTGTCGGGGTTCGAGCTCGGGTGCTGCGCCATGCACTCGTGCAGACGCCGCTTCTGCCGGAATGCGGTCACGAGCGCATGCTCGCAATCGAACGCGTCTCGTGGGTCGATTGGGGTCCGGGAGGGGCGACGGCTATCGCGTGGGACATCGACGACGCCGCATCGAACCTGCGCCAGACCGTCGACCTTCTGGAGGACGCGGAGCGACAGTCGATGTCGCTTCTCGAGGGGCTCCGGCGAGGCTGGGACAAGACGGTTAGCCTCGTGGAGATTGGCGTGTGGGTCCCACTCAAAGTCGTCGGGGCGGGGGTGGGATTCGCCACCGACGCCCTCGACTTCACCCCCCTGGGATGGGGAGGGACCGGCCAAGTGCTCGACATCGTGGGGGGTTGTGCGGATGTCATCAATCCCGACTGGACCCCCAACCTCGCGCCGCTTCTCTATGGAGACGATCTCCAGTTCCTGCTGTCCATCGCGGCGGACAAACTCCAGCCGATCATCGGAGGAACAGCCTGGCTGGCGGAGAGGTTGGGGCTTGAGGCTCCGGACGGGTTGATCGAGTTGCTCGCCGCCGACCTTGCCGCGGTCGCGATCGCCCTCGATTACATCCTGGGGAATCCCCGCGGATTGTTCGTCGCACCCGTCGCGTCGAGAAGGATGGTTCCCCCGGATGGTGTCGTCGACGTGTTGGGAAGGCTCACCGGCCTCTCTCCGACGGGAGCGGACGGACCGGGCGCCATCGCCATCGAGAGGATCGAGCACGCAGACGGAAACACGGCATGGATCGTCGAGATCCCGGGGACACAGGACTGGAGCCCCGACGGTAGTTCGAACCCCATCGATGTGACATCGGATCTCCTCCTCATGGCGACGGGGGTTTCGGACCTGACGCTCGCGGTCCAGGAGGCGATGAGGCAAGCGGGGATCCCGGAAGACGAACCCGTCATGATCGTCGGCCATAGCCAGGGCGGAATTGCGGCGATGGCGCTCGCGTCCGACCCGGGTTTCGCGACAAGGTTCGACGTGGAGGCCGTGGTGACGGCGGGTGCCCCCGCCGCCCTCTTCGACCCGCCCGACGAAACGAGCGTGCTGTCAATCGAGCACACGAGCGACACCGTTCCCGCCCTCGACGGCAAGCCCAATCCCGATCGCCGGAATTGGGTGACCGCGCGACGCGACCTAGGGGCGTCGAGCGATCCCCTCGATCGCGCCGCGGATGGGGACATCGTCGGGCGTCACGAACTCGCAGGTTACCTGCGGACGGCGGAGCGTGTCGACACCTCGGGGGATGCCTCGATTCGGGCCTGGTTCGATGAGGCGTCGCCGTTCTTCGCGGACGAGGGCAGCACGTCCGTGCGAACGGTATTCGAGGCAACTCGCGGGACGGACCGCCCCATCGTCGCATCGGACGTCCCGGCGATGGTTGCGACCTCGTGAATAGAAACGACGGCAAACGAGCATGGCACCGCACAGAAGCCGCACAGGAGCCGCGTAAGGGTCGTGCAGGCTAGAGGGGCTTCTTCGACTTGGAGCCACCGAGCAGCGCCGTGATGACGGAGATGACCAGCGCGGCGAGAAGCGTCTTCCAGAACCCACCAACATCGAGCGTCGCGAAGTCGAACTTGGACGAGATCCACGATGTCAGAACGAGCATCGCCCAGTTGATGACGAGCGAAAAGAGGCCGAGCGTCAAGAGGCGAACCGGAAGGGTGAGGATCTTAACGATGGGTTTGATCAGCATGTTGACGAGCATGAGGACAAGGCCGACACCGATGAACGTGAGCAATCGACCCCACCACGTGCCATTTCCCCCATGGACGACGACGTCGAGGGGGAGAAGCGTCGCGATCCAGATCGCGAATGCGGTTACGGAAATGCGCCAGAGCCACATAGTGCTTCATTCTTTCACGACGATGGCATGCTAGCCGTATGACGCACCCGGTTCCGCGTGAAGCGCTCCGCGCCCTCCCCCGATACGTGCCAGGGGCCAGGGGCGAGATCGGAGCCACTCCGCCCATCAAGCTTTCCTCGAACGAGAACCCGTTCGGACCGCTTCCGTCCGTGCGGGATGCCGTCGCAACGGCGTCCGCGAGCATTCACCGCTACCCCGACATGTTCAGCGTCGAGCTGACGGAAGCCCTCGCGAAACGTCACGGTGTCGCGGCGGAAAGGGTCGCCGTCGGTGCGGGATCCGTTGCGGTCCTCGGCCACGCATTGCAGGCATTCTGCGGTGAGGGGGCCGAGGTTGTCTACGGGTGGCGATCCTTCGAGGCCTACCCCATCCTGACCATGCTCGTCGGGGCGACGGCGGTCCAGGTCCCGCTCGGGGTCGAGGCTCGGCACGATCTACCGGCGATGGTGGGAGCCGTAACGGAGGCAACCACGGTGGTGCTTCTCTGTTCCCCCAACAACCCCACGGGACCGACGATCGAGACGGACGAGTTCGAGGCGTTCATGGCTGCGGTGCCGACGCGCGTCCTGGTCATCCTCGATGAGGCGTACGGGGAGTTCGTTCGTGACCCCTCCGCTGTTCGAGGGAGCGAGTACCTGGATCGGTACCCCAACCTCGTCGTCGCCCGCACTTTCTCCAAGGCTTACGGCCTGGCGGGCCTCCGCGTCGGCTACGCGCTGGGTGACCCTGACGTCATCGCCGCCATCCGTGCGGCGACCACACCGTTTTCCCTCTCCGTTGTCGCGCAAGCCGCCGCGCTCGCTTCGCTCGAGGTTGAGAAGGAATTGACTGAGCGGGTGGACACCCTTGTCGCGGAGAGAGAACGCCTCGTGACCGCGCTCCGTGAGGACGGCTGGACTATCCCCGACACCCAAGGCAACTTTGTGTGGATCGCCGCTCGCGACGCGGCCAACGAGCTTGCGGAGCATCTCTCGGCAGCGACCCCATCGATCCTCGTACGCTCCTTTTCTGGGGATGGTGTTCGCATCACCGTGGGCTCACGGGAAGAGAACGACGCGCTCCTGGGGGCGATCGCCGGGTATCCGGACCGCTTCTAGGGAGGGCGAACGCGGCACGACTCGCGCTCGTGGTTGCCTCCCTACGGTTCCGTAGCCTACGCTAGCGTAAGTTGATCCGAGCGAGGCCGCGTTTGCGGCTCTGGAGGTGTGCATGGAAGATCACGGCCCTCTGTCGGACGAAGGAGTGGTACGACTGCTCACCCACACGGGAGAGCGCCTAGATCATCCCCTCTACTCGCGTTACGCCGCGGATCTGGACACGACGACCCTCCGGCGTATGTGGCGCGACATGGTCATCGTTCGAGCCTTCGACCACGAGGCAACCTCGCTTCAACGCCAAGGGGAGTTGGGCCTCTGGGCCCAGGCCCTGGGACAAGAGGCGGCGCAGATCGGCTCCGGCTACGCCCTCCACCCCAGCGACTGGGTCTTCCCCTCCTATCGGGAGCACGGTGTCGCGTACCTTCGTGGCGTCAACCTCGCCAATATCCTTCGCATCTTCAGGGGGATCGAGCACGGCAGTTGGGTTCCGGACGAGCACCACTTCCACCTGTACACGCTCGTCATCGCCGCCCACACGCTCCACGCGACCGGCTATGCGATGGCGATGGATCGGGACGGCCTTGTGGGTTCGGGTGACCCCGCGAAGGATGCCGCAGTGATCTGCTACTTCGGCGACGGCGCATCCGCGGAGGGCGACACGAGCGAAGCCCTCACGTACGCGGCGGTGAACAATGCCCCGATCGTCTTCTTCTGCCAAAACAATCAGTTCGCCATTTCCGTCCCGACGACTCGACAATCCAAGGTCCCACTTGCGCGTAAGGCCGACGGTGTGGGCATCCCCGGCGTGAGGGTCGATGGGAATGATGTTCTCGCCGCCTACGCCGTCACGCGGGAGGCGATGGAGCGGGCTCGTTCGGGTGGTGGTCCTAGTCTCATCGAAGCGTTCACGTACCGGATGGGGGCGCACACGACGTCGGATGACCCGACTCGATACCGGACACGGGCGGACGAGGACTACTGGAGGGAGCGAGACCCCATCGCGAGGCTTGAGGCCTACCTGACACGGTTGGGCGAGATGTCGCCGGAGTACCGCGCGCAGGTGGAGCAAGAAGCCAAAGCCCTTGCGGAAGACGTGCGAACACGGACCAAGGCATTAGGGCGTCCCCCGACTCACGATCTCTTCGATCACGTATTCGCGGAACCGCACGCACAGGTCGACGCCGACCGTGCCTGGTTCGAACGATACGAACGGTCCTTCGTCGACACGGAGGTTCACCACTGATGGCGACGCTGACGCTTGCGGGCGCGATCAACGCGGGTCTGCGTAAGGCCATGGAACGCGACCCCAAGGTTCTCATCATGGGGGAGGACGTTGGGGCGCTTGGGGGCGTCTTCCGTGTTACCGATGGCCTCTTCAAGGACTTTGGGGGCGACCGGGTTGTCGACACCCCACTGGCCGAGTCTGGGATCGTGGGCACGGCGATCGGGATGGCGATGCGGGGCTACCGTCCCGTCTGCGAGATCCAGTTCGACGGATTCATCTTTCCCGCCTTCAACCAGATCACGACCCAACTGGCGAAGCTGCACTATCGCTCGCAGGGGAAGATCTCGGTACCCGTCACCATTCGTGTGCCATACGCCGGAGGTATCGGTGCGGTCGAGCACCACTCCGAAAGCCCAGAGGTTCTGTTTGCGCACACCGCGGGACTTCGGATCGTGTCGCCCGCGACCCCCCAGGACGGGTTCGACATGATCCAGCAGGCCATCGCCTCGCCCGATCCGGTGATCGTCTTCGAGCCCAAGGCGCGGTACTGGGACAAGGCGGAAGTCAACGTCGACGCTCCGTTCGAGGCCGCGACGGCCACGCGATCGATGGGGCGCGCACGAGTCGCCCGGACGGGAGACGACGTCACCGTCGTCGCGTATGGGCCGACCATGAGGGTGGCGCTTCAGGCGGCGCAGGTGTGTCAGGGTGAAGGGGTGGAAGCCGAAGTGATCGACCTCCGATCGATCAGCCCGCTCGACACGTCAACGGTGGTGCGTTCGGTCAAGAAGACGGGCCGTTGTGTTGTGGTGCATGAGGCGCCAACCCCGTTCGGCGTTGGCGCCGAGGTCGCGGCGCGGGTGGCAGAGGAAGCGTTCTTCGTCCTGGAGGCTCCCGTTCTGCGGGTGGGGGCGTTCTATGCCCCGTATCCCGCGGCCAAACTTGAGCACGACTACCTGCCGAGCGTCGATCGTGTCTTGGACGCGATCGATCGCGTGACGGTCCACTAGGGAGAGCGCGATGCCAACGTTCGAGACCTTCTTCCTTCCCGACGCGGGTGAGGGGTTGACGGAGGCCGATGTCGTGACGTGGCTCGTCGCCGTCGGCGATACAGTCGAAGTCAACCAGCCGCTCATTGAGATCGAGACGGCTAAATCTCTCGTCGAATTGCCCTGCCCGTTCAACGGTCTCGTATCGGAGTTGTTGGTGCGGGAGGGGGACACGGTCATGGTCGGCGCGCCGATCGTTGTCGTTGACGTCGACCCGCTCGGGCGGGCGTCCGCTCCAATCTCGACCCTCGTCGCACCGGAACCCGTGG
>CAZMCU010000019.1:19821-24766 GCA_964564915.1 uncultured Demequinaceae bacterium
AACCCGAGGCGACGCGCGCACCGGAACCGCCGGTACGCGTTTCGGAGCAAGCCGCTCGGGAGGACGAGAGAGACCGCTTCCGGGAACGGACGTGGGCCGTGGAGGCCGAGGACGAACTCGACGACGGGATCGACCCAGGACTCGTCGCCGATGAGCCCCCTCCCGACGTGCATCCTGAGGAGGACGTGGCCTCGTCGGGATCCGTGCTCGTCGGCTATGGGGTGAGCGCGACCGAGGCGAAGCGTCGACCTCGGCACGTTGAGGTGTTTTCTCCGGCGGGAGAGGAATCCGACGCGGAAATCGAGCACCCCGTATTCGCCAAGCCGCCCGTGCGTCGTCTTGCACGCGAGCTCGGTATCGACCTGTCGACCGTCAGTCCGTCCGGACCAGGGGGCATCGTCACCCGCGAGGATGTCGTCCAGCATGCCAAGGCCGTCGAACCGCGCACCCTGGCAACCTACGCTGGCGACGACCAACCCTGGCTCGAATCCGGGATTGTGAGCGCGGACGGACGCATGACCCGTGTGCCGGTGCGATCGGTGCGGAAGCGCACGGCGGAGGCGATGGTTCGGTCGGCCTTCACGGCGCCGCACGTCACGGTCTTCCACACGCTCGACATCACCCCCACGATGGACCTCGTCGCCAAACTCCGAGAGGACAAGGACTTTGCCGACGTTCGTATCACGCCCCTCCTCATTGCCGCGCGCGCGCTCCTATTTGCCGTTCGTCGTCATCCGGAGATCAATGCGTCCTGGGACGAGGAGCGGCAAGAGATCGTCTACAAGCACTACGTCAACCTGGGGATTGCGGCGGCGACGCCGCGCGGGCTCGTCGTACCGAACATCAAGGACGCTCACCGCTACGACCTGCACACGCTCGCCCAGGAGTTGCAGGACCTGACCATTGAGGCCCGCAAGGGGACGGTGTCGGCGGCCGCAATGCAGGACGGCACCATCACCATTACGAACGTTGGCGTATTCGGGATTGACACCGGTACCCCGATCCTCAACCCCGGCGAGGCGGCGATCCTCGCCTTTGGTGCCATCCGTCAGCAGCCCTGGGTTTACGACGGCGAGATCCGCATCCGGTGGGTAACCCAACTGGCGTTGTCGTTCGATCACCGGTTGGTGGACGGTGAACTGGGGTCGCGCGTTCTTGCCGACGTAGCCGCCGTGCTCGGCGACCCGACGAAGGCTCTCGTCTGGAGTTAACGGCTAGCATCGTCGCATGAGAAATGACCGTCACCCCCCTTCGCTTGATCGTGTGAAACTCGAACCGGTTGCGAGTCTCCAGAAGTCATGGTCTCGCTTTGGCGCATCGGTTCGCGGAACTCTGCCTCTCCTCCTGCTATTTGTGGTTCTGTTTCACTTTCTGGGGTCGAATCGGAGTTCCGTTGGGATGACGGATCTCGTGATCGTGGGGATAGGGATTGTGGGGATCGGTGCGATGTTGATCATCGCTGAGGGAGACCTTGCGGGTTTGTTCCCGCTCGTGGCCGCCCGAGGTCGGGATGGTGCGATCTCCATTGGCCGTACGGTCTCCTTCTGGTTTCACACGCGCAAGCGACTTGCGATTGTCGACGGGAAACTGGCGATTGCCACCACCGGAGGGCCGTCGAGCGATCCCACCAACGCGGGCAGGAACTCCTGGAAGTGGACGCTCTCGTCCGGAGGTCACAAGGTCTCCTTCATGGCGCCCTTCGGCGTGACGGACGACCTCCGCGAGCAGATAGCGGCGTGGGCCGTCCGACGGGGTGTCACCGTCGACTTGACGGACGCCTGACGGGAAGAGGTGGGGCCCTGGCCTAACCTCGCGGTCGTTGCGCGGGAACCCGAGCGGGTTCGGGCTCCTCGCCGTCGTTGTCGGCCGAGACCGCCCTCGCCGCGAGTTCGGCTTCGTCGGCCATCGCCTGCAGCCCGGACGTCTCCTTGAGCGGTAGGGACGGCAAGAAGAAGTTCACGATGAGGCCAACGAGTGCGACGATCGCGGCGACCAACAGAACACTCGTGATCGCGTTGGAGAATCCGATCTGGAACGGGGCCGCGATCCTGGGGTCGAGCCGGTTGATGAAGGAGGTGTCATTCATAGAAATCCCCGCTTGGGCAAACGCGTCGGGGGTTTGAGCCGCGAGGGCTTGGACCACAGCGGCGTTATCTCCCGTCGCGAGGACGGTCGGGTCCGAGACCGCTTGCTGGAAGGAGGGAGTCGCGGCCGCGGCCTTGAACGCGTCGGTGATCTTCGTGACGACGGAGCCGAAGAGCAACGAGAGGAAGACCGCCGCCCCCAGCGAGCCACCGATCTGCCGCGAGAACATGATGGACGCGGTTCCAGCCCCATTGTCCCGAGGCGGTAGGGCGTTTTGCACCGCGAGCATCATGGGTTGCATGAGTCCGCCGAGACCCGCGCCGAAGACGATGCCACCGATGATGACATGCCAGAAGTTCGAGTCGTATTGGACCCGCGAGAGGATGAGGATGCCGACGACGAGCAGCGTCATACCCCCGACGGTGATCCACTTATAGTGACCCGTCTTGCGGATGATGGTCGTTGAGATGATGGCGACGAGTCCAATACCGAGCGTTGCGGGAACCATGGCGAGGCCAGCCCGCGTTGGGCTCATTCCGCGGGAGATCTGCAGGTAGAGAGGTAGGCCCGCCATCCCACCGAACATCGCGAACCCCATGATGAAGCTGGCGATGGTGGACACGGCGACCGTCTGGTTCTTGAACATGCGGAAGGGGAGAAGAGCGTCGTCTCCCGCGGCGCGTTCGATCGCAAAGAAGGCGGTCCACCCCACAACGGAGATCGCCATGAGGGTCAAGGACAGCGGGACCCTCCAGCCCCAATCGTGACCGCGTTCGAGGACGATCAGGAGCGGGACAATCGCGACGACGATCGCCATGACGCCCGACCAGTCGATGTGGGGGCTTCGCTGTCCCAGGTTCGGCACGTGAAGAACACGAATAATCAGGAAGAGGGCAAACACCCCCAGGGGAACGTTGACGAGGAAGATCCACCGCCACCCAGCGATCCCCAGAAGGTTGGCGGCACCAGCGAAGAAACCACCGATGACCGGACCGAGCACGGAGGAAGTGCCCCAAACGGCGAAGAACGACGCCTGATACTTGGTGCGCTCACGAGGCGAGAGGAGGTCGCCGAGGATCATGATGGCGAGAGCCATGAGGCCGCCGGCACCCGCACCCTGGAGGGCGCGGAAAGCGGCGAGTTCGTACATCGACGTGCTGGTCGAACACAGCATCGAACCCGTGATGAACAGGCTCAGCGCGATGACGTACAGGGGCTTGCGGCCGTAGAGGTCGGATAGCTTGCCGTAGAGCGGCGTCGAGATCGTGGCGGCGATCATGTACGCCGTCGTGACCCATACCTGAAGGGTCAAACCGTGAAGGTCGTCACCGATGGTCCGGATTGCCGTGGCGACGACCATCTGGTCAAGGGCCGCAAGAAACATTCCGACCATGAGGGCGACGACGATGAGGTTGATTTGTCGCTTGGTGGGGTGCACGAAAGTGTGAGACATGACTTCCTTGAAGAGAAAAGGGGGGATGGGGCTGGCCACAAGGCAACAGCGACGATGCTACGCGAATTCCCAGGTTACACCGCGTTGCATGGCGGCTCGTCCATCGCGCGGTATCGCTCAAGGCCGGAAGAGCCGCAAGGTAAACGAGTCTCCACGAGTTTCTTCCACATGCCTGTTGAGAAGAGTCTCTCCAACGGGGGAAGCGGTGGAGAACCTTGTGGGAAAGCGGTGGAGAAAAAAAGGCCTTCTGGCTCTCTTGCGCGTTGCCGGGGAGGCGACTAGACCTAGATCCATCGGGATTGAGATTCATCGCGGAGAAGCCGGGCAACTGGCGGATCGGATAGTCGAGATCCTGGGCCATCCGGACAACGGCGGTCCACGTCGAGGTCGAGTCCTTCGGGGCAGCACCGCGAACTGTGGGTGACGGCACAGGGGCTGACGGGCCCGGCTGGTAGGTCTTGAGGTCGCGTCGCAAGACGCGATACCGCATCGTCAATCGCGGTCGTCGTGCCGAACGGGCAACCGGGAGGCTTCGAGAACTCAAGACCATGGCAGGGCCCCTCGGACGCTTACTCCGAGGGGCCCTCGCCTTTTCTTCCGCCTTCTCGTGCGCGAGCGCTGGCTCGCTGCTACCGTGCTAGTGCAATATTCACGATTGAGGGAGGCAACGATGATTGTCCGTGCGAGAATCACGGCGGGGGTACTTGCAGCGCTTGTGCTCACGGGATGTGGGGGCGCGGCGAAAGAAAGTAGACAAGACGCCGCACTCGACGTTAACGACCTTTGGGCCGCCATCGCGACCTACTACGTTGACCACACCGACGCACCGGAGGTGACATTCGAGGATGGCCACTACATCGTTGCAGGGGTAGTGATCGAAGCGAGGCTCAACGAACCCGATCTGAAGTTCGCGACGAACGGATGGGACGACTGGTGCGTCACCATCCACTACAACAATGGTGCGGATGCGGTGTCCGACGGCTCCAATTGGGAACTGAAGGATGTGGCGGACTGCCAGTAGGGCGCGAGCCGTGATGACAGTCTGGGGAGCCGAAAGACACGAGGGGCCCCTCGGACGCTTACTCCGAGGGGCCTTCCACGTTCACAGGCGAAGGGCTCCCGTGATGACTTCACGGTACGAGAACCGTGACCTCTTGTGGCGTTTCGACACGCGGAAGTGCGACGATGGCGGTGAAGGGAGGCGATGGTCGCCTATGTCAACCAATCGTGTTGCCGCTACCGCTCTTCTGGGGGCGACGATTCTCGCAGGATGTTCCGCGTCGAATCCCGCTACGCACGACACCCCAGGCTGGGACGAGTTGATCGCGAGTGTCTCCTCGGAGTTGCATGCACTCCAGCCGAGTCTCGGCACCGATGATGGCGCCACGCCTGACCCGGGTGACCCCT
>CAZMCU010000019.1:24866-26995 GCA_964564915.1 uncultured Demequinaceae bacterium
CCGCAGCAGGTACCGGAGCCACAACTCCCGCCGCAACAAGCGGCCCCACCGCAACCCTCGCCGCAGCAGGTGCCGGAACCCCACCACGTGCCGCAACCGCAGTGGGACCAGGTTCCGCAGCAAGCATCGGAGCCACAACTCCCGCCGCAGCAGGTGCCGGATCCTCACCACGTGTCGCAGCCGCAGTGGGATCAGGTACCGCAGCAAGCACCGGAACCGCAGCAGCCGCCCGAGGCTCAGGTCACGCCTCAGACCGCACCGCAACCCCAGTGGGCACCCACACCGCAACCACCGCAGCACTCTCTTCCGCCGCAGCCGACCCAGCAACCACGCGCACCCGAGCAACCACGCGCACCCGAGCAACCACGCGCACCCGAGCAACCACGCGCACCCGAGCAACCACCCGCGCAGGCATCTCGTTCGATATTCGCACCGGTGAACGCTTCGTCGACGCAGAATCCACCGGCCACCCCGTCGTCTGCGTCACCGACGCCGTCGACCTACCCATCGGTTGCCCCTCCGCGACCGGTGTCGGCGGAATTGCCCCGCCCGTCGGGTCCACAACTATCGGTACCCCAATCACCAGTACCCCAATCACCGGGGCCCTCACCGGTAGCGGCGGCACCGTTAGCCACGACGCCCGAACCAACCGGAGGTCGCAGGAAGAAGGGGACGAAGCCAGCACGTGACGTCCCCCCACCCCCAGGGGTAGGCGTGCGTTTGGCGATACCGGTCGAGGAGAAGAAGGAGAAGGGTGACGGCGCCGGGGGTCGGAGGGTTGGCCGAGTGCTCGGAATGGTTGGTGGCCTTGTGGGACTCGCCGCAGCGGGAGCCGCGGCCGTGTGGTTCTTCCTCGGGGGCGATGCCGTTGCGACGGCGGCTCGATCCGACGTTACCGCGATTGGCACCGAAGTCGCGGCGCAATACGCGGAAGGCGATACCGACCCCGTGGTCCTGTATTCCGACGGCACCTACACCATCGGCTCCACGGTCATCGGCGCGACCGTGGTCGATCCAACGCTCGACTACTACCCGGGAAACGGATCCTTCTGCGTCGTGATTACGACGCCTGAGGGAAAGTCATACGGATATAGCGCGGTAGACGGGCAAGTGGATGGCTCGTGTGCACCCGCGGGGGTGGAACCCATGGGACCGATCGCGTCGGGCACGCTCGACACGACGCTAACGACCTCCCCCTATTGGTTTGGGCTCTCGATAGGCGACTGCGTGCTCGAGTCGACGTTCACGGATCGCGACGATGATGGAGGCTCGGCCGGGCCTCTCGTCGCCCCGACGGTTGTTCCATGCACGGACGCCCATGCGGGAGAGGTGTACGCGATCGCACGGATATTGGGAGACGAGGCTCCCGATGCGGTGGTGTTCCGTCAGCAGACGCGGGAGTTATGTGAAGGCCCCGCGTTCGAGGCGTACGTCGGTCTGCCGTATCTGGAGTCGAGCCTGTACTACTCGGTGCTCTATCCGAGCGATGCCACGTGGGCAGTGGGCGCAGACGAAATGGTGTGTATCCTCACGGAGGGTGGCAGTACCACGACCGGGTCATTGCGGGACGCGGATCGGTAGCTTCGTTCAGAGCGGGTGACGGGAATCGAACCCGCGCCGTCAGCTTGGGAAGCTGAAGTTCTGCCATTGAACCACACCCGCAGGGGAGTCGTCTTGACGGGGACTCCCACGCCTGACCAGCATAGTAGAAGCAAAGGAAGGGGTGGTGATGGCGGTCTTCGGTAGGCGCCGGTGGAACCACCTCGATTGCCTGGCGTACGGTCCCCTCACTCCCCAGGACGTTCTCGACATGACCTTCGTCGTGAGGAAGGTGAGGGGGGGCTACGATCCCGACGAGGTGGACGACTACCTGGACTCCGTGGCGGCCGCAATGGCGGGTTTTGCGCCTCCCGTTAGTGCATGGGACATTCGCCAACACGAGTTTTCGCAAACGCGAAAGTTCAAGTCGTTCGATCCGGAGGAGGTGGACAACTTCCTCGAGTGCATCGCCCTGACCTTGGAAGGACGGGCGGGGGAGTATCCACCGCAGCCGCTGCCACCTGGCCCGGACAATCCGCAACCTCCACGACCATCAGCGCCACCCGGCCCGAACAATCCGCCACCTCCAC
>CAZMCU010000019.1:27095-30677 GCA_964564915.1 uncultured Demequinaceae bacterium
CAGCGCCACCCGGCCCGAACAATCCGCCACCTCCACCACCAGCAGCGCCACCTGGTCCCGCCACCTTTTTCCCCCAGCCCCCTCCCCCCGTTCCCCAGTAGATGCGGCTGAATGGTCGCGCGGAGGCCTTTCTGTGCTTCGCGCTGCGACGCCGTGCGCGCCCCGCAGTACCCCGCTAGGCTGCAGATACTGACGAGTGGGAGACCCTAGATGCCGGACGATCAGTTTCTCAACGAACCGGGACGCACGCCCCCATCGTCAGTAAATCCGCCGAAGCCTC
Source organism: uncultured Demequinaceae bacterium (assembly GCA_964564915.1). Taxonomy (GTDB): domain Bacteria; phylum Actinomycetota; class Actinomycetes; order Actinomycetales; family Demequinaceae; genus JAFGBM01. The sequence continues at coordinate 27,376 of CAZMCU010000019.1, forward strand.
CACGGCGGTCGATGCCATCGGTGCCGCCTTCACCCGTGCCGCCATCGTCCGTCACGCCCCCCTATCCAGGAGCCCCGCCCTCCGTCGGTGTGCCCCGGGCATCCGGAACACCGGGGGCCCCGTTTACGCCGCCTCCGGAGGGCTGGAAGCCCGTGGATGCCGGGGCGGTCGAGAAGAACTGGCAGGGAAGCGCCTCCCTTGCACTGGCGCTCATTGGCGCCGGATTTATCGGGATCGTTTTCGGGATCCTCGGACTCAAGTCGGTCAAGGCTGGGCGTGCCAATAACCATGGGATTGCGCTCGCAGGAACCATCGTCGGGGCACTCTCGATCGTCGCGATCGCAATCCTGATTCCGCTGAGGTTGACAACGAACATCCTCGCTCCCAGCGTCCCGCCCGATGAGCTGGCTGTCGGAACGTGTGTTCAGAGGACGGGAATGGAGAACGACACGACCGAGGCGCAGGATGTGATAACGGTCAAGACGGCTTCGTGTGCGAGGGAACACTATGGGGAGGTTTACTACCAAGGAACCCTGACGGACCTTGCGTGGTCGAGCGAGTCGGAGATTTCCGACGAGGTGTTCGCCCAGTGTCAGGAACAACTGACGGACTTCCGCCTGCAGGGCGACTTCTACTACATCCAGTATTTCTTTCCGTCCGCCGATTCCTGGAAGATGGGGGACCGGGGCTTCACGTGCATTCTGGTGTCCGAGGGGGATCCGCTGGTCGGACACTTCTCCGACGCGCCCTAGTGCGTCCACCCCGAGCGATGACCGCGACACGGTCGTGTCATGAGGAAGTGACGCGAAGCAGGTCAGCGGTTCACCCATGTCGGGCTTATGGCTGAGCGGCGACGTCTTCGATCGCTTGCGCACCGATGCGGAGGATGGCGTCGTCGCGGGCCGCACGCTTAGCTGCCGTGGTGAGGGGATAGGTAACTCGCACCATTGGCCAACGGACGTGGTAGCGGACTTGAACGTTCCATCGGCGCGGGATGAGGGCGGCTCCGGCCGCGGCGGAAAGTGACGCGATGGCGCCGATCCCTATTGACCACCGTGCCCCGAAGGCCTCTCCCACCCACCCCACGATCGGGGAGCCAATCGGTGCGACACCCAGGAACACCATCATGTACAACGCCATGACGCGTCCCCGCATCGCCGGTTCGGTCGTCGTCTGGATGGTGGCGTTGGCGGCCGTCATCATCGTGAGAGCCGCTAGCCCGACCGGCACGCAGAGCACCGCGAACGAGGGATACGTGGGCATGAGTGCGAGGACGGAGTCGACAACACCAAAGGCGAACGCCGAACCCAGCACCAGCGCGACGCCGGGGCGCTTGCGTCGAGCGGCGAGAAGCGCACCGGAAAGCGACCCGATCGCGATAATGGATCCGAGCATCCCGTACTCCCCGGGGCCCTTACCGAACTCCGTGCGGGCCATGAGAGCGCTCGTGAGCTGGAAGTTGAGCCCGAACATCGACACGATGCCCACGACGACCATGATGAGAATGATGTCGCCCCGGTGGCGAACGTATCGAAGGCCCTCAAGGATTTGACCGCGGCCACGTGCGGTGCGGGGAACCGTGGACAACTCGTGTTCGCGCATGAGCAGAAGAGCGAGGATCGTCGCGAGGTAGCTGCCGCCGTTGAGCATGAACACCCAGCCCGTACCGAGCCAGGCGATGAGAAAGCCAGCCACACCAGGGCCGATGAGGCGGGCCGCGTTGAACGATGTGCTGTTGAGGCCGACGGCGTTGGGTAGCGAATCAGCGGGCACGAGGTCCGAGACGAAGGTCTGACGGACTGGTCCGTCGATGGCCGTGACGCAGCCGAGCAGGAAGGCGAAGATGTAGACGTGCCACAGGGTCGCGTGGCCGGACAAGACAAGCGTGCCGAGACCGAGGGCAAGAACCCCTTGGCCGACCTGGGTCGCGACGAGAAGGCGCCGATGGTTGAGGCGATCGGCTAGCACGCCAGCCCACGGAGAGAGGAACAAGAAGGGGGCAAACTGAAGCCCGGTCACGACACCGACCGCGACGCCCGACTCCTGGGTTAATACGGTCAAGACGAGCCAGTCTTGGGCGACGCGTTGCATCCAGGTTCCGACGTTCGACACGAGCGCACCAGCGAACCACAACCGGTAGTTGTGGAACCGGAGGGACGCGAACATCGACCTCATGGCCCACCCCTGACGGGGTGCGATAAGGCGACGGGCGACATGCTCCCACGCTACGACATACGGGTTCGCCTTCGTGCGACGCCAACGGCAGTGGCCCGCCCGAGCCACGCCACGAAGCTCGGTGCTGGTCGTCGAGGTGCTGAGTGGTGGGGTTACATGGTGACGACGATCTTTCCGGTGGGGTGGCCCTGTTCGAGAAGGCGAAGTGCGTCGGGGGCTTCGGAGAAGGGGAACCGTCGGCCGACGATGGGCCGCATCTTCTTCGCCTCGATGAGGGTGGTGGCGTAGTCGAGGTCGGTGGGGTTCTTCTTGGCGACGTACAGGGCGGTGCGCCGACGCGAGAAGGCGCCGAGAAGCTTGGCGCGCATGATCAGGGGAAGGGGGCCGACGAGCGAACCCGGTCGCCCGCCACCCAGGGGGACAAGCGTTCCGTGAGGAGTGAGAACACGGTGAAGTGCGCGGATGCCCCTGGCGCCGACCGTATCGACGATGAGGTCATAGGTCTCACCCGAAAGGCTGAAATCCTCCGCCGTGTAGTCGAACACCCTCGTGGCGCCCAGGGAGCGAACGAGGTTGGCCTTGTCGGGGCTACAGACCGCGGCGATCGCGCTCGCGTCGAGAACGGCCGCCAGTTGGACCGCGAAAGTTCCGACCCCTCCGCCTGCCCCAATGACGAGGACCCGCTGGCCCTGGTGCAGGCGTCCGTGGTCCCGGAGTCCTTGAAGTGCCGTCAGGAACGCCAGGGGGATTCCGGCCGCCTCCACGTAGGAGAGGTCATGGGGTTTCACAGTAAGGGCGTTCTCTGTCACGCTGACGTACTCCGCGAAGCCTCCGCGGTCGGGTATCCCGTAGACCTCGTCGCCCACCGAGAAACGGGTGACTGCGGGACCGACCGCCTCGACCACGCCCGAAACGTCCGCGCCTGGAATCCAGCCATCTCGGGGGCCTCGAATGCCCCCCAGCATGGGGCGCATCAGGCGGGGTTCTCCCCGAAGCAGGTGCCAGTCGTAGGGGTTGATGGCGCACGCACGAACCTTGACGAGCACATGGTCATCGGCGACCGTCGGAACCTCGACGTCCTTCAACTCGAGGACGTCAGGCGTGCCGTACCGGTTGTGGACCCAGGC
>CAZMCU010000020.1:0-18002 GCA_964564915.1 uncultured Demequinaceae bacterium
GTGGTCTTGGCGGGTGCCGTAGCCTTCGTGGTCGCGGACTTCGTCGAGGCGGTTCCCGAGGGCTTCTTTGCCGCAACTTTGGACGTCGCGGCGGACTTGGCAGACGGCGAAGCAACGGAGGGTTTCGCCTCGTCGACCGCGACGGCTCCCCTGGACTTCGAGGCCGGAGCCGCTTCGTCGCGCGCGGGCGCGTCGCTAGAACCGGACTTACGACGCTGGAACAGGCTGGGCGACACCGAATGAACCTCCGCGGAAAGGGGGGACTGCGTCGGCCTGTCGCCGTCACGCAATTTCATTATATTGTAACGTTTCCCGCGCTCCTGTCCAGCCTTGAAGCGACCGAAATTTCCATCTACACCGGGGATAACGCCTCAATTCGGGCGACGGATTCCCGTCAGGCGGCCCTCTTCCAGCCGGGATCGATCCCCGCGAGTAGCGTGCACTCCAGCAATGCGGCTAGCCGGTAGCCGGGTTCCGACTCATGAGCCCGCAGGAGAAGAGAACGGCACGCCCCTTCGTCTCCATCCCACCACGCGAGGACGGCGCTCAACGTGAGGGTTGGGGCTCGAAGCGCCACCCGCGCGTGAGCTGTGAGCCACCCCAGGAGACTCCACACATTCGCGATCAACGCGGGATCCGGACGAACCCCGTCTTCAGGCGACACTAAAACGCGCAGCACGCGGGAAACTTCCTCGTCCGCCGTCCCATCGAGCACCCCCCGGGAGACCTTCCCCGACCCCGGCATCAAGGAAATCAGGACGGCGTCCCTGAAGCGACGGTCCTGCAACGCCGCGATGAGCTTTCCGCACACCGCGTCGGAGGGAAGCGTTCCCGCTCTCGTTGCCGTAAGCGCCGCCTTCCACGAGGTGAACGAACGTTTCCGCCACCCGGTGGGGTCCGCGTCTCGGTGCGCCCACCACCGCTCCCCCGCCCGAGCGGATCGTCGGCGCGCGGGCTCGTCGACGTCGTAGTCTCCGTCGGGGTTCGCCCCCGAGAGTCGGTGAGGACGAGCGGAGACCCGGACGACCGGTGCGTCGGTGGGATCGCTCGGGGGAATGGGCCGCCCCCGCGTGGGGCAGCAGGATTCGCGCGCACACCCCGGGGAGAAGAACCTCCCCGATCGGACCGCCCAACATTCGACATCGTCGATTACCTCCGCGATGACGGGTCGAATGGCATCGAGCGCGGGGCACGCGAGCCGCACGTCGTCCTCCGTAAAGGAAACGAGGACCGCCGCCTCGGCCTGGTCTCGAGAGAGGTGCCCCGCTAGGGCCCTCGCGAGCGGGGCCGCGGAATCGGGGCGCACGCAATCGGCGCGATCGACCCTCAGGATGACCCCCACCTCCCCCCGATGACGGAGCGAGACAACGACGACGCTCTCCCGGGGAGCGAATCCGAGGAGCGTGGGGATCGCGGCCATGAGGGCCCCCGGCCCGTGAAGCGAGCGTGTGGATTCCATGGGGATCACCCTTGCCTCGGCACTCAAGTCCCGCCGCCCCTCCGTGATCATCGGGGACGGTGAGGGCCACCCCACCGCCTGGGGACACCTCTCAATCGATGCCCGCGTTCGTTTCTCCCCCAATGCGGGCCCGTAGTCTGGTCCCGTGGACGACGTTCGGGCGGACTGGAGCGAAGACGTCGAGCGATCCATGCTCGCCACGATCGCGTCGGTCGCGGCCGCAATCGTTCCCGTTGGGGCGGCCGGAAAGGATCTCACGGGAGCGGTCGTGCACGCCCTCGAGGGCGGAAAGCGCCTCCGCTCAACCCTCCTCCTCGCTTCGCACGCCGCAAATCGGGGGAACGCGGAGCACGCCGTGGTGTGCCTCGGCGCGAGCCTCGAGCTCTTCCACACCGCCGCCCTCCTCCACGACGACGTCATCGACTCGTCCGAGACGCGACGCGGAAAGCCCTCCACCCACGCGGCGTTCGCCTCCGGCCATCGAGAGAATGGCTGGGAGGGGGATGCCGCGGCTTTCGGTCAGGCGGGCGCAATCCTTGCGGGCGATATCGCCCTCATGGCAAGCGGGAGGGCACTTCACGCCGCGATGGCGCAACTCCCGGAGGGCCCACGGGACAGGGTGGCGATCCTCCTCCATGACACGATCGACCTTGTGAGCGCGGGGCAGTACCTCGACATGAAACTCGCCGCGCAGCCGATCGACGCGATTGCCGACCAGGAGGCCGACATCCGGGCAACGATGCGCGCCAAGACGGCGTCCTACACGAGCGAGGCGCCCCTGGCGATGGGCGCGATAGCCGCGGGGGCAAGCGACGATACCGTGTCCAGGCTGCGCTCCATCGGAACCCTCATGGGCGTCGCGTTCCAACTCCGCGACGACGTGCTCGGCCTAACCGGGACGCCGGAGGTGACCGGGAAACCCGTGGGGGACGACCTCCGCGAGGGCAAGCGCACCTTGATCGTGTGGCACGCCTGGACGCGAGCGAAGAAGCCCTCCCACAAGGCCGCCCTGCGTCGCGTCCTCGGCGACCGAACGGCATCGGACGCCGATATCGCCTCCGCGATTGCGGTCATCGAGTCCCTCGGGGCTTTCGACGCCGTCGAGGACGAGATCGCGGAAACCACGAGGGTGGTACGACGCACGATCGGGGGCCTCAACCTCGTCGAACCGTATGCCGCCGTTCTCGATGGCATCGCGGCTAGCACGGCCAACAGGGATCGCTAGGCGTAGGTCTGGGCTACGCGCCGGACGTGAGCACGCTTGCCCGAGCGGAGAGCATCGACGGGCGTCTGCCCCAATTCGTCGTTGTCGTCGAGGAGCCAACGCATCACGTGGTCATCCGTCAAACCCGCGTCCGCGAGGAGGATGACCGTCCCGCGAAGGGTGGGGATGGGCTGCAGTCCATCCGGCCCTTCGATGAGGAACGATTCCGGTACGTGCAACGCGTCGTTCTCTCCCCGTCGGACCGCGAGAAGATGCCGTTCGCGCACCAACTCCCGCACCCGCGAAACCGGGACCTTGAGGCGTAAGGCGACGTCAGGAAGCGCTAACCACGTCGTTTCTCCCGCCACCCTCCTAGCGTATCGAACGACCGCCTTGGATGCCCCTTTCACGAGTTCCTTCACTCCACTGACGAAGCCGCGCCGCTCGCCTCTCAACCCCACCCTCCTCCCCGCCTAGAATGTGACCGTGCCAGACGCCCTCATCGATCCCCTCATCGGCCAAGTGGTCGACGAGAGGTACCTGGTGAGCGAGCGCCTCGCCGACGGCGGGATGGCGACGGTCTACCGCGCGACGGATCGCCGGCTCGGCAGAGATGTCGCCCTCAAGATCATGAATCCCTCGTTTATCGGCGGGGCGGGGGCGAAGGACTTCGCCGGTCGGTTCCGCCGGGAGGCGCGCGCCGCGGCCCGGTTGACGCACCCCGGCATGGTGCGGGTGTACGACCAGGGCACGGACGGGGACACCAACTATTTGACGATGGAATACGTCGATGGACCCAACCTCCGCGAATACTTGGCGCGGACGGGCACCCTCTCGGTCGGAGAGTCCCTGGCGATCGTCGACCGCATCCTCGACGCCCTCGGCGCCGCCCACCGGCAGGGGCTCGTCCACCGCGACATCAAACCGGAGAACGTCCTGATCGATACGGATGGTCTTCCCAAGCTCGGGGACTTCGGGCTCGCGCGAGCGGCGACGGAGGTGACCTCGACGGAAACCGGAACGGTGCTCGGCACGGTCGCGTACCTCGCGCCCGAGGTGATCCGACACGCCACGGCAGACTCCCGAGCGGACGTGTACGCGATCGGGATCCTCCTCTTCGAAATGGTGACGGGGCGCCAACCCTTCACGGGATCCTCCGCCATCGATGTCGCGGCGCGAACCGTCCACGAGGATGTCCCCGCCCCGTCGTCGTATGTCGCGTGGCTTCCTCCCGAGTTCGATGCCCTCGTAGCAACCTTGACCGCTCGGGACCCCGACCTGCGCCCCTACGACGCGAACGAGGCCCTCGCCCTCGTCCGCCAGACGCGCAGCATGATCGACGAACCAACGTTGGCGCGCAGCGCGGATCCGCCGACGGGGGCACACCCGATCACCCACGACCCCCAGGCCACCGTCGCTATGGAGCCCACCCCAACCGGGGCGACCGTCGCCCTCCCCATCGGCATCGGGGGGGAGCCCGGCAACGAACTCGAGGAACTGGATGGGTACGTCCCCCCTCCTCCCCCGCGCAAGCCGCACCTCGCGTCGTGGATCATCGCGACGACGGCGGCGGCGGTCGTGCTCACCGTCCTCGGTTTCTGGTGGTACACCACAATCGGACCGGGGGCGTACGCGAAGGTTCCCGAGATCTCCGGCATGACCGTTCAGGCGGCAACGACGGCCCTTGAGGCCGAAGGCCTCGACTCGACGTTCATTCAGGCATTCGACGACAACGTCGCGCCGGGGCTCGTCGTCAGCGCGGATCCTCCGATCGGCCACTCCGTATCGCGCGAAGGCACCGTGATCGTCACGGTGTCCAAGGGCCCGCGAATGACCGACGTGCCCGAGATCGTCGGCGTTCTCGAGGCCGACGCCCGGGCGGCCCTCGACACGGCCGGGTTCCCCGAGCCGATCACGTCCCACGACTACAGCGACACCGTGCCGCTAGGCGAGGTCATCTCCAGTTCGCCGGAGGAGGGCACGTCGCAGCGCTGGAACACCGTCGTGTCGCTCGTGATCTCCGATGGGCCGGCACCGATCGTGTTCCCCAGCGTCCTCGGAATGTCCGAAGCCGAAGCGAAAGCCCAGTTGGAGGATCAATTCGGGCTCGTCGTCTACGTCGATCACGGTAGGACCCTCGACTACTCCACCGGGCAGATCTACGACCAGGATCCTCCCGCGAATACGGCGGGTCACCGAACGGACGCGATCACCGTCTGGATCTCCGACGGAAAGCCCCTGGTCCACATTCCCGACTTCACCTTGAGCGAGGTCGACGCCGCCCAACAGCGAGCGGAGGACCTTGGCTTGACGGTCACCCTGCAACCCAAGTGGTTCTGGAGCACCAAGCGTTGGATCGTCGACCAAAGCATCGACCCCGGCGAGGACGTCGAGGTCGGAACGACGATCGTCCTTACGTACAACTAGACGACGGGGGCGCGCGCGTCGGGGGCCACGCTCACGCGTGCTGGAGCAACTCCGACACGAGGAACGCCATCTCGAGCGACTGTTGGTGATTGAGCCGGGGGTCGACCAGGGTCTCGTAGCGTTCGGACAAGCCCGCCTCGTTGATGTCTTGAGTGCCGCCCATGACCTCGGTTACGTCGTCTCCCGTCAACTCGATGTGGATGCCCCCGGGGACGGTGCCAGCGGCGCGGTGAACCTCGAAGAACCCCCGCACCTCGTCGAGGATCGTCTCGAAGCGACGTGTCTTGTAGCCCGACTCCGACGTGAACGTGTTCCCATGCATCGGGTCCGTGATCCAGTTCGTGGGAACGCCACCGTCACGCACCGCCTCGACGATTGGAGGCAGCGTGTCGCGGATCTTGTCCGCGCCCATGCGCGTGATGAACGTCAAACGTCCGGGAATCCCCTCCGGGTTGAGCCGCTCAACGAGCGCCACCGCCTCCGCTGGCGTCGTCGCTGGACCGAGTTTGACGCCGATGGGGTTCTTGACCTTTGACATGAATTCGACGTGCGCACCATCGAGTTGACGGGTCCGATCCCCGATCCACAGGAAGTGGGCGGAACAGTCGTACGGGTCGCCCGTGCGGGAGTCGATGCGCGTGAGGGGCCGCTCGTAGTCGAGCAGGAGAGCCTCGTGACTCGAGTAGAGATCGACGGTGCGGAGGGCGTCGAAGTACTCCCCACACGCCGCCATGAAACGCACGGCACGATCGATTTCCGCCGCCGTCTGCTCGTACTTGGAGTACGCGGGGTTGGCGGTGAAACCCTTGTTCCATTCGTGCACGAGCCGAAGGTCGGCAAAACCGCCGTGCGTGAACGCGCGAACCAGATTGAGGGTCGCGGCGGACGTATGGTACGCGTCGAGCAGGCGACGTGGGTTGGGCGTGCGCTCGTCCGGAGTGAATCCGATGCCGTTGATGATGTCGCCGCGGTATGCGGGTAATTCGACCCCGTCCCGGACCTCCATGTCGCACGAGCGAGGCTTCGCGTACTGACCGGCAATCCGCCCGATCTTGATGACGGGCATGCTTGCGCCGTGGGTGAGGACGACCGCCATCTGCAGAATCGTCTTGATCTTCCCGCGGATGCGGTCGGCGGTGGCCTCCGCGAAACTCTCCGCGCAATCCCCGCCCTGGAGGATGAACGCCTTGCCCTCCCCCACCTTGGCGAGTAAGTCCCGCAACACGTCGGTCTCGCCCGCGAAGACGAGCGGTGGCTTGACCGCCAACTCCTCGCTCGCCGCCTTGAGCGCCGCAGCGTCAGGCCATTGGGGCTGCTGGTGCGCCTTCTTAGTCCGGTAGGAGTCGACGCCGGCAGCGGCAAGGATCTCCTGGGGTGACGTCACGGTTGCCCGATTTCCTTGCACATTGCCGTGAACCATTCCTGCCGGATGTCGAACTTCTTGTGACCCTCGATGCGGGGGAACGGGATCGCCTTGAGGCGATCCTCGTCCTCCTCGTCATGGCCGATGACACCTGCTTCGCCGCGGAGCGCACACTCGACGGCGTAGTCCGTCATCGAGTGGATGAGTTGGAGATCCTCGTCGTTGGCCCGTGCCGAGCGGGAGAAGTAGCCGGACTTCTGCACCATGACCTTCTCCGCGCCGATGCGGTCGGCGAACTGCTGGGCAAACCACACCCCGGGGTTGATCATGTCGAGCATGACGTGGCCGAACGGGTCACGACGGACCTCCTGGCCGGCTTCTTCCATCTCCTTGACGATTTCCGGCACACCCGCGCCTTCGCTCAAGAAGATATTGACGTTGCCAATCGTGTCCATGACCTTCTTGAGGCGCACAGCCTCCGCATCGAGATCATAGGAAATCTCCGGCACGTAAACGCCGTGAATCTCCCAACGGTCGCGAGACAACCCAATGCCGGGAACCCACTCGCGCGTGTCGAGCCATTCGCGGTATTTGTCGGCCGCGGCGGCGGTGAGCCACCCGCACGCCCGCCCCATGACCTCATGGACGATCAGCATGCGCGGGCTGGACCGGTGCTCGCCGATGACGTTTTGGGCGAAGATGCTCGCCTGCTCCGCCGCGCTCCACGCGCCGAGCGACTGCCGGATCGGCACGATGTCGTTGTCGATCGTCTTGGGCAAGCCGACGACCGTCAGCCCGTAGCCGTTGACCTCAAGGAAGGCGGCGAGGTCGGCAGCCGTCGTATTGGTGTCGTCGCCGCCGATCGTGTGAAGCACGTCAACGCCATCCGCCTTGAGTTGGTTGGCGGCGACCTCAAGGGGATCCTGTCCCTCCTGGACAAGACCTCGCGCGACGCAGTCGGCGACGTTCGTGAGCTTGACGCGGCTGTTGCCGATAGGGCTGCCCCCGAACTGGTGAAGGATGCTCGCGCGCTCGCGGACCTCGTCGGACACGACGATCTTGTCCCCGCGGAGCAGCCCGTGATATCCGTGCTGGTACGCGATGAGTTCAACGTCTGGTGCAACCTCGGTGTACCGGGTGATCAGGCCGCCAAGGGCGGACGAAAGGCACGGGGCAAAACCTCCCGCGGTAAGGAGGGCGACGCGATGGACAGACACAGCGGGACCTTTCGACGAACGGGTGCGATTCCCACCATACTAGGGTCGCGAATCCGGGACCTTACTCCCCGAGTTCGCCTTCCCAGGAGCCCTTGGCCTCGCGGTCCAACTCCCGCTTGTACTGGCCCCCGTCACGATCGACATACTCCTGACCGGAGAGGTCCTGGATGGCCGCCATGATCGTGTCGGTCACTTCGCGAAGGGTCTCGCGATCCTCCTGACGGCCCGCGTAGTCGGAGAATTCGAGCGGTGGACCCACCTTCACCCCGGTCTGGTGGCGGTTGGGAACCCGCTTCCCAATGGGCTGGGCGATGTTGGTGTCGATCATTGCAACGGGCAACACGGGAGCCCCCGACTCGATCGCGAGACGCGCCACCCCCGTCTTCCCTCGGTACAGGCGCCCGTCCGGGCTCCTCGTCCCCTCCGGGTAGATGCCGAGAAGGTCCCCGTTCCCCAGAACCTGCAATCCCGTTCTCAGCGCGGCCTCGGAAGCCTTGCCCCCGCCCCGATGGACGGGAATGGTCCCTACCCCCTCCATGAAGGCCCGGACCGCGTAACCCTTCACCCCCCTGCCGCTGAAGTACTCGGCCTTGCCGAGAAAGACGAGTTTCCGCTTCATCACGAGCGGAAGGAAGATCGAGTCCGCAAAGGAGAGGTGATTGCTCGCGAGGATGGCGCCGCCACTCTCCGGGATGTGCTCCAGACCCTCAGCCCACGGCCGGTATACCACCTTGAGCCCGGGGCCGAGGAGAACGTGCTTGAAAAGTCCGTAGTACATCGAGCCTGCCTCTCGTCACCAAACCCTAGGCTAACCCCCGGGCGCCGTCGGCACGCGCGCGAGGGCTGCCGCCCCAACGATGCCAGCGTCGTTGCACATTGCGGCCGCAAGAAACGGCGCTACCGGACGATGACCTCCCGCGGGAAGTGCCCGCGCATAGGCGACTCGCGCGGGGTCGAGGATGAGGTCTCCCGCCCCAATGACCCCGCCACCGATGATGAAGGCCTCGGGGTCAAGCACGGCAGCCAGCGACGCGCACCCCTCTCCAATCCACGTGCCCAACTCGCTGAGAAGCGCGATGGCGAGCGTGTCGCCCTCGGCGGCCGCCGCGGTCACGTCGGGTCCCGTCAGCTTCTTGCCGTCTCCTTCGACGTGCGCCAGAATCCCGATCGCCTGCTCGGGGCTCTCGATCGCCTCGCGCCTTGCCTCTCGGACGAGGGCGGAGCCGGACGCATATTGCTCCCAGCATCCTCGGTGGCCGCACCCGCAGAGGTGACCGTCGGGGACCACTCGCACGTGGCCCAATTCCGCGGCGAATCCGTACGCCCCACGAACGAGCGCGCCATCGATAACGATCGCGGCTCCCAGACCCGTTCCGATGGTCAGCATGACCATCGTCGACGTGTCTTTGCCCGCCCCGTGAACGAACTCCGCCCAACCCGCGGCGTTCGCGTCGTTCTCAACGACGACCGTGACGTCGCGCTGGATCATCTCCCTGACCTTCGCGGCCAGGGGGTAGTCGCGCCATGCCTGAATGTTCGGGGCAAACACCATGTGTTCACGGTCGGAACTGGCAAAACCGGCGGCGGCAAGGCCGACAGCCTCGAACTCGTACGTCTCCGCGAACCCGTTCACGACCTCCGCGATGCTTCGATTGATACGGTCCGCGTCCCGCGGCGTTGTGTCTCGACGCTCCTGGGCGACGATGCTACCGTCCTCATCGACCACGCCGACAGCGATCTTCGTTCCTCCAATATCGACTCCGACCGCATACATGTTCCGTTCTCCAATCGTTCCCGGAATTGCCTCCACAGAGTATCGTGACCTCCAAACCCCGAGAGCCAACGGAGGCGCCCATGGGACCCGCGACGACCCCCAGCCCGTATCCCAAGAACATGCCGGACCTCGTCACAAGAGCCTGGACAGAGTTCGCGAATCAGGTGGTACTACGAGAATCGGATAATCAGGGGGGGTGGAAGGACGTCACCGGCACCGATGCCCTGGAACGGGTGCGCCTCATCGCCAAGGGCCTCATCGCCGCGGGAGTGAAAGAGGGCGAGCGGGTGGGAATCATGTCCCGTACCCGAATCGAGTGGACCCTGCTGGACTTCGCCCTAGTCTTCACCGGTGCCATCCCCGTCCCGATTTACGATACCTCGTCCCCCGAGCAGGTCGACTGGATCACGTCGGACGCGAACATTCGGATGGTGATCGTCGAGACGCACGCACACCTCGCCACGGTGAAGCAAATCGCCAAGGGAGAGTCTCCGGTGGTCGACATTCGCTGCATCGACGACGGCGCGTTGGACACCATGATGGACAGCGGTGGGAAGGTCACGGACGCGGAGTTGGACAAGCGCGCGACGGCGGCCAAGCCCGACGACCTCGCGACCATCATCTACACGTCGGGGACGACGGGGCGCCCCAAGGGCGTCATGCTCTCTCACTTCAACTTCTGCCGCCACGCCGTTGGCATTCGACAGGAACTCAAGGTCGTTCTTGAGGGAGGAACCGTCCTCCAGTTCATGACCCTCGCCCACGTCTTCGCCCGGATCATCCAGGTGGCGTGCGTCTATGCGGGCACGGTCATTGGCTACTGCCCCGACTCCCTCAGACTCGTCGAGGACATGGGCACCTTCCGACCCACCCTTTTGGTCTCGGTACCGAGGGTTTTCGAGAAGGTGTACAGCGCTGCGGAGCAGAACGCGACGGCGGGAGGCAAACTCAAAATCTTCCGGTGGGCCGCCAAGCAGTCGATCGACTACTCGAAGGCGCTCGACGAACCGGGTGGCCCCTCGGCGGGACTCAAGTTCCGGCACGGCGTGGCGGACCGCCTCGTCCTCAAGAGGATTCGTCACGTCATGGGAGGACGCGCCCAGTGGGCCGTTTCCGGCGGGGCTCCCCTGGGCGATCGCATGTCGCACTTCTTCCGCGGCTTGGGATTGGTGGTTCTCGAGGGGTACGGCTTGACGGAGACGACGGCAGCGTCGCACGTCAACCGACCGGACAAAGTCAAGATCGGCACCGTTGGCCCACCGCTTCCCGGCTGCGAGGTCAAGATCGCACCGGACGGTGAAATCCTCATGCGCGGAGACATCGTCACGTCTGGGTATTACCGAAACACCGAGGCAACCAAGGAGGCCATCAAGGGTGGGTGGTTCCACTCCGGAGACATCGGCGTTGAGGACGAGGACAAGTTCCTCAAGATCACCGGCCGCAAGAAGGAAATCATCGTCACGGCGGGCGGGAAGAACGTTGCGCCCGCGGTGCTGGAGGACCGGCTTCGCGGTCACCCGCTCGTCAGTCAGTGCGTCGCGGTCGGGGATGGGAAACCCTTCATCGGGGCACTCGTCACCTTGGATGCGGATGCCCTCGCCGGTTGGCTTAAGGCGCGGAATCTCCCATCGATGACCCTCGAGGAAGCGACCACCAACCCCATCATCAAGGAGCACCTCGACAAGGCCGTCGAGAGGGCCAACCAGGCGGTGTCGCGAGCGGAGAGCATCAGGAAATACCGGATCCTGTTGACGGACTTCACGATCGAAAACGGTTACCTCACGCCCTCCATCAAGGTGAAGCGGTCCCGCGTCCTGGCCGATTTCGCGGACGAGATCGACTCGCTCTACGAGGACACGCGAGCGATGGACGGCGCGTAACTCCGACGGAGTGCCGTCGAAGCGAAGGCGTGCCGTCTAGGCGAGGTGACGGAGCGGGGCGACGAGGCCAGCCGCCGCGAGCCGGGCGATGGCTCGCGCTTGCGCGGCGTCCATCTCGACGACGCTCGGGACTTCTTCGCGAAGATGCCCCGATTCCTCAACGGGAACGCTGAGGAACATCACGACGCAATCGGAGCACGCGTCGCCCCGGACCACACAGGTGTCGCAATCGATTCTCATGCTTCGACCGTATCCCCCAGGTCTGACACGACATCGGTGTCGGAGCGACGGGCTACCGTCGAAGCATGACGATCGACGCTCCCCCGGCTGGTGCGGCGATCCAACCCCGTCTCGACGACGTCGGCGAACCCCTATCCGCTGTCACCTTCGTCACCGTCGACCTCGAGACGACGGGAGGCTCCCCCGTTTCGAGCGCGATCACGGAGATCGGGGCGGTCAAGACGCGGGGAGGCGAGGTCGTCGGCGAGTTCCACACGCTCGTCAACCCGGGAATGGCTATTCCCCCGATGATCGTCGCCCTCACGGGCATCACCGACGCGATGGTTCTTCCCGCGCCCAGAATCGACGAGGTGCTTCCCGCGTTTCTTGAGTTCCTTGGGGGTGCCGTCCTTGTCGCCCACAACGCACCCTTCGACGTCGGATTCCTGAAGGCCGCGTGCCGCGATCATCACTATCCCTGGCCCGGCAACTCCATCGTCGACACCGTCACGCTCGCGAGGAGGGCGACCACCAAGGAGGAGGCCCCGAACAAGAAGCTCGGCACGCTCGCGAGGGTCTTTGGAACCGAGGTCGTCCCCAACCACCGAGCGCTCGACGACGCCCGGGCAACGTCGGAAATCATGCACGCGATGTTCGAACGCCTCGCGGCGTGGGGCATCACGCATCGAGAGGACCTCGACTCCCTTCGGAACCCCGTTCCCGAAAGCCTCCGGCGCAAGGCCCGAATGGCGGACGGCCTTCCCCCACGCCCCGGCGTGTACGTGTTCCGCGATCATGAGAACCAGCCCCTCTACGTTGGGACATCGAAAAACATCCGAACGCGCGTGAAGACGTACTTCACGAGTGGGGAACAACGACGCGCGATCCGCGAGATGCTGCACATCGCCGAGTCGGTGGAGGCGTTGCCCACGCCGACCGAACTTGAGGCGAACGTGGTGGAGATCCGGCTCATCGATCGGGATCGACCCCGGTACAACCGACGCTCCTCCCGCCCGGAACGCACCCCCTGGGTGCGGCTCACGACCGAGCCTTACCCGCGGTTGAGCGTGGTTCGCGCCCTCGCCGGTGACGCCGTGCACATCGGACCGATGCGCGGCTTGGGCGACGCGAAGGCGGCCGTAGAGGCCCTCCAGGAGGCTCTCGCCCTCCGGACGTGTCACCAACGCCTGCCCCGTACCCCCCGGGCGAACGCTCGGGGATGCGTCCTCGGCGACATCGGTGAGTGTGCCGCCCCCTGCCAACGCGGCGGAGAGGGGGGCTACGCGGAGGTGATCGAGGCGCTTCGCTCCGCCATCGAGGACGACCCCTCCCCCGTCGTCGACGCACTCGCGGCGAGGATCGCGGAGTTCGCGCAGCGGCTCGACTACGAACGAGCGGCCGCTCTCCGCGACGGAGTGAGCGCCCTCATCGAGGGCGCGGCTGAGGCCCAGCGTCTCGGCGCGCTGCGCCGGTGCACCATCGTCGCGGCCCGGCCGGTCGATGGTGGATGGGACGTCGCAGCCATCGCGGGTGGCTACCTCGTGGGCACCGAACGCGTTCCGAACGCTCCCGGGGCGAAAGGCCCCTGGAGCGTCGTCGACGACCTCGTCGAACGTGCCACGGCATTCTCCACGTCGCTGCCTCTCGTCGAGGAGCAGCAACTGATCGCGGCATGGCTCGAGGCACCAGGCGTGCGGCTCCTCAAGGTCGAGGGAGAGTGGTGCCAGCCCGTTCGCGGAGCCGCGAGGCATCTGGCGTGGGTCCAGGCGCGCCAGGACGATCGGGCGCTTGTCTGGGACGCCTTCGCGAACATCTCCCCGCAGGGGTAGCGGAAGCGCCGGAGGATTACGTCCGGGCGGCGGCTAACCACCGTTCGAGAACGTCGGTGGCCTTCCCCTCGTCGAGCGCCGTCGTGGCGTGACCCATCGCGGCGGTGAACCGCTCAACGAGGGTCCCGGTCTCCGTTCCGGGAAGCGCCCCATCGGCCACAAGGCCAGCTGCCGCGTTGAGGATCACGGTCTCGCGCACCGGCCCCTCTTCTCCCGCAAACACACGGATCGCCACGGCGGCATTCTCCGCAGCGTCGCCCCCGCCGAGGTCCTCGATGGTCACGGGAGTGACACCGAGGTCGGCAACGGCATCGAGCACCGAGTAGGTGACCGAGCCGTCTCGAACCTCCCAGATGTCCGCCGGTGCCGTTCCCGCGAGTTCGTCGAGGCCGTCCGTGCCGCGGAAAACCAACCCGTCGCGGCCCTGCCCGGCGAGTACCCCCGCCATGATGGGGGCAAGGGGTTCGCTCGCGGATCCGATGGCCGACGCCGTCGGTTGAGCGGGGTTGGTGAGCGGACCGAGGATGTTGAACACCGTTGGGACGCCCATCTCCTTTCGGATCGGCCCGGCGAAGCGCATCGACGGGTGAAACACCTGAGCGAAGCAGAAGGTGATCCCCACCTCTTCCGCCACCTCTTGAACCCTCTCGGGAGGAAGCTCCAGGTTGAGGCCCAGCGCGGCTAGCACATCCGCCGCCCCACACTTCGATGAGGCCGCCTTGTTCCCGTGCTTGACCACCTTGGTCCCCGTCGCCGCGACGACGATCGCCGCCATCGACGAGACGTTGACGGTGTGGCGCCCGTCCCCACCGGTGCCGACGACGTCGACGGCTCGGCCGGGAACCTCGATCCTCACCGCGTGGTGGAGCATCGCATCGGCAAGGCCTGCGACCTCGTCGACGGTCTCGCCCTTGGTCCGCAAGGCGGCGAGGAACGCCGCGACCGCGACCGGCGGAGCCTCATCCGCAAGGACTCGATCCATGACCCACGCGGTGTCCTCCGCGGTGAGATCGTTGCGCCCCATCAGGCGCCCAAGGACGTGAGGCCACGTTGTCATGGCTTCCCCTTCCCGCGCCACAGGCGCTAGTCGTGCGCCTCCGCAATGACGGGGGCGAAGAACTCATCGACGGCCGCCTTGACCTCGAACGGATCGAGGGGATACGAGACGGCTGCGTCGGCCTCCGACCATGTGGCAAGCCACGCGTCGTCCGGCCTGCCAACAAGGAGGAGGACGGGAGGACACTGACGCAACTCGTGCTTGAGTTGCCGACACAGGCCCATGCCGCCGGATTTCGCCGCCTCTCCGTCGAGGATGAGGAGGTCGAATTCCTTTTTCGCCGTCTCGCTCAGTACCGCAGCATGGGTGGCGGTCTCCGTCCATTGGACCTCTCGTCCGGACGTTTCGGACCCGACCGCGAATCTCACGTGCTCGCGAGTGTGGATGTCGTCGCTGTACAGCAACACGCGGGCAAGGCTCGGAACGAGACCTTGACCCGACCTAGCGGCAATGTCAGCCATGGCGCCATTCTGTCACGGCGACTCCTCCCTCGGAATCAGTGGGAAGCGTTGACCCCCAAAAACCGTTGACGAGGATGATAATGGGAGGAACTCCCTCCGGCTCGACACGTTTCGGACAGCAAAGGAGGCCTCAATGGCCGTCTACAACCTTCCACCCCTCCCCTACGACTACGGCGCCCTTGAGCCGCACATCTCGGGCGCGATCATGGAACTGCACCACTCGAAGCACCACGCCGGCTACGTTGCGGGTGCCAACACCGCCCTGGACCAAATGGCGGAGGCTCGCGCATCCTCGGCGCTCGGCCCGGTGCCGATGCTGTCGAAGAACCTTGCCTTCAACCTCGGTGGGCACGTCAACCACTCCGTCTTCTGGACGAACATGTCCCCCGACGGTGGAGACAAGCCCACGGGAGAGCTCGCCGCGGCCATCGACGACCAGTTCGGGTCGTTCGACGCCTTCCGCGCCCACTTCACGGCTGTCGCCATGACGATCCAGGGCTCGGGGTGGGCGATCCTCGCGTGGGATTCCGTTGGGTCGCGACTCGTCCTCATCCAGCTCTACGACCACCAGGGCAACATCACCCCCGGGCTCGTGCCCTTGCTTCTCCTCGACATGTGGGAGCACGCCTTCTACCTCCAGTACCGCAACGTCAAGGCCGATTACGTCGCCGCATGGTGGAACGTCATCGACTGGGCGAACATCCAGTCGAGGTTTGCCGCCGCGACCGCCCAGACCAAAGGACTGATCGTTCCCTAGGTCGTTTCCTCTACTCCTCTACGGAGCACATGCGAAGGGGCCCGATCGATGATCGGGCCCCTTCGTTGTTGCCGTGGGCGGGGGGACACCCACGACGGGAGGGTTAGGACGTGACGTCCTCGCCGTCGTCCACTGTCGGGATGAGGTCGGTAAAGACCAACGCGTACTGCGCGAGGAACGCGTTGATGTCGACCTGAAGGGCCTCCGGGAGGCCGGAATTGACGAGAGTGAGGATGCGTCCGAGGGATGCTGCCGTCGGCGCCTGCTCGTGACGATCGGCGAGGCGGGCGGCGACCCTCAGAAGCGTTTCCTGACGGACGTACTCTCCCCACGAGCCACCATTGATGCGAATCTCCTCGCGCAACTGAGCGCGCTCTTCGCGCTGCTCGGCGGCTTGGTCGCGCGCTTGCGTGCGCAGTTCCTGCTGGAGCTGAAGGCACTCGTCGGATACGTGGGTCCGGGCGGGGATCACCTTGCCGTTTCTCAACGTCCTTTCCGGCCGGTCGACGACGACGCACGAACCGGGAACCGCACCCTCGTCGCTCGTAGCGGTAACGGTGGGTGACGGGTTGACGCCCGGCTCGTCGTCCGCGAGTGCCGCGGGACCGGCAAGACCGAGCAACGATACACCTGCGAGAACGGCGAAGGCTCGAGCGGCCTGCCGTGTTGCGTTCATGATGACCTCCAACATGGATCGGGATAACTCGTACACCTGGGGAATCGCTGCGGGGACGCAGAAGGTTACTCCGTGGTGACGTCTCCCACATTTTTCGCGAGGTACGGTCGTCGATATGAGTGAGCCCAACGGGCGACGGGTGTTCCTCGACGCCTCGGGAAGCGCCCCTCTGAGCCCCCGTACCCGGGAGGCGTTCGTTGCCGCGATCGACGAAGGTTGGGCGGACCCCGAGCGACTCCACTCGGAGTCGCGTCAGGCTCGAGCCCTTCTCGATGGGGCGCGCGAGTCGATCGCCGCCGTGCTCGGTTCCCCCGTCGAGCAGACGCTTTTCGTTCCGACCTTCGGGTTAGCCTTCGATCGAGTGGTGGGGGGGATCGCGGCGACGCGGGGGGAACGTGGAGTGATCGTGGCATCCGCGATCGAGCGGCGCCCCCTGCTTCGGGTGGCCCAACGCGTCGCTTCCGAGGTCGTGACCGTCCCCATCGACGCCTCGGGTGTCATCGACCTTGAGGAGTTCCGCACCTCCCTCGATTCCGGCTCGGTTTCCCTTGCGCTCGTCCAGCACGCGAACCAAGAGATCGGCACCATCCAACCCCTCACGGAAGCCCACAAGGCCACCGTGTCCGCTGGGGTGCCCCTCGTCGTCGATGCCACGGCAAGCATCGGTCACATCGACCCCCCGCAGCACGGGGATGCCCTCGTTGCGGACCCTGCGGACTGGGGGGCGCCGCGGGGGGCGGCCATCGCCGCGTTCCGAGCCCCGACGCTGTTCGCGCCCATCCCGCCGATGGTGATCGACAAGGTGAACGTCCCGGCCGCTCTCGCTGCCGCCGTCGCCCTGGAGGAGCGGGAGGAGAATCGGCGTACGGTCGCACACACGCTCGAGACGCTCACCCGTCGCCTCCGTGACGCGGTGGGATCCATTGGGGAGATCACGGTCTTCAGGCCGACGGGGCCCTCGCTTCCCCACGTGGCAACGTTTGCGTGCGCGAAGCTCGACGGTGAGGCGCTCGCTTCGGAGTTGGATCGCCGGGGGTTCGCGGTGGGTTCCGGTTCGGCGTGCACCACCGAGCCATCGCCCCAGAGCCACGTCTGGGAAGCCCTCGGCGTCTCCGGGAGCGGCATCGTGAGGATCGGGCTTCACCCCGCGATTACGACCGCCGATGTCGAAGCGTTCGTCGTAGCCCTTGGCGAGTCCGTGGAGGCCGTGCGGGGGTTTCTCCCTCCACGCTGATGCGTTTCGGGTGGAGTGTTTCGCTCGCGGCTAGCTGAAGGAGTCCCCGCACGCGCAGGTGTTCGCGGCGTTGGGGTTGTCGATGGTGAAGCCCTGCTTCTCGATCGTGTCGGAGAAGTCGACCTTCGCGCCTTCGAGGTACGGCACGGACATCTTGTCGACTACCACCTCGACCCCGTCGAACTCGCGGATCGCGTCACCGTCAAGGGTGCGCTCGTCGAAGTACAACTGGTAGACGAGGCCGGAGCATCCGCCCGGCTGCACGGCGAGGCGGAGCCGGAGGTCGTCGCGACCCTCCTGCTGGAGGAGGCTCTTCACCTTCGCTGTGGCCGCTGGAGTGATGTCGACACCGTGGGTCGGGGTCTCGGTCTGGGTCTCGGGGGACATGCGGGATCCCTTTCTCTCGTATCGGGATAGCGTACGTCCCCGCCCAAGTATTCCCGCA
>CAZMCU010000020.1:18102-28990 GCA_964564915.1 uncultured Demequinaceae bacterium
GGCGCCGTGGGACAATGAACAGATGAGCGACGCATTCGTCGAACCGAAGCCCTCCGCCCTCATGCTCCTAGGTCGGCGCTCCGACCCGGGCTCAGAGAAGGGCGTCGACTGCCCCGGCGGCCTTCCCGCACCATCCGACCCCGACCTCGTCGAACGGGCGCGAGCCGCGAAGGCCGCGCTCGGCGACCGGCTCTTCATCCTCGGCCACCACTACCAGCGCGACGAGATCATCCAGTTCGCCGACACGACGGGCGACTCCTTCAAACTCGCACGCGAGGCGGCGGCCCGCCCGGAAGCGGAGTACATCGTCTTCTGCGGCGTGCACTTCATGGCGGAGAGCGCGGACATCCTCACCTCCGACGCGCAGCAGGTGATCCTCCCCGACATGGCCGCGGGTTGCTCGATGGCGGACATGGCGAACCTCGACCAGGTCGAGGCGGCGTGGGAGGCCCTGGCCAAGGCGGGGGTAGCCGACCGGACCGTCCCCATCACGTACATGAATTCGACGGCCGCGATCAAGGCGTTTTGCGGGCGCAACGGTGGGGCCGTCTGCACGTCGTCCAACGCCGAGACCGCGCTCCGGTGGGCGTTCGACCAGGTGGGAGGCCTCGACGGCGACGGCAAGGTCCTCTTCCTCCCCGACCAGCATCTCGGCCGCAACACGGCTATCCTCTCCCTCGGCTTCACCCTCGACGACTGCGTCGTCTACGACCCCAGCAAGCCTTTCGGTGGCAACACACCGGAGCAACTCGCCGCCGCGCGGATGATCCTCTGGAAGGGATACTGCTCCGTCCACGCGCGTTTCCGCCTGGACGACGTTGAGCGGATGCGGGCCGAGGTGCCGGGGGTTCGAGTCATCGTTCACCCGGAGTGCTCCCATGACGTGGTCCTCGCGGCGGACGAGATCGGCTCGACCGAACGGATCATCTCGGTGATCGAGGCGGCCCCCGCCGGAAGCGCGTGGGCGATCGGCACCGAGCTCAACCTCGTGCGACGCCTCGCCGACCAGCACCCCGACCAACACATCCACTTCCTCGATGACACGGTCTGCTTCTGTTCGACCATGAACAAGATCGACCTCCCCCACCTGGTGCAGGTTCTCGAATCCCTCGTCGCGGGAGAGGTCATCAACCGCATCGTCGTCGACGAAGAAACCTCGCGCTGGGCCAAGGTGGCCCTCGATCGCATGCTCGCTCTCCCCGCGGCAAACGCCTCCCGCGATTAAACCGGGACGACGACGCGCCCCCACCTCGATGCGTGAACCCCACGGGTGGGTCCCGACCCCCGGGGCATTCTTTCCGACTCGGGACTAGCATGAAAACTGAGGTGATGGCCTGTGAGTTCGCTAGCCGTCCGCGAGGCCGCTGTGGCGGGAACGTTCTACCCCAGCGATCCCGCCACATTGCGCGACATGGTCGACGGGATGCTTTCCGAGGTCCCGCCACCGCCCGCCGGTGCCCCCGTGCCCAGGGCCGTGATCGTCCCCCACGCCGGTTTCGTCTATTCGGGACCCACAGCCGCCTTCGCCTATGCGCGCATTGCGGCGGGGCGTGACACCATCACGCGAGTCGTCCTCGTCGGCCCCACGCACCGCGTGCCGGTCCTTGGCGTCGCCCTTCCGGGGGCGGACTCCTTCCGCACTCCGCTGGGGGAGTTGCCCGTCCCCGAAGCGTGGGCGGAGGAGCGTCTCGCGGGAGTACCGTCCGTGTGCGTGTTTCCCGATACCCACCGGTGGGAGCACTCCGTGGAGGTTCAACTTCCGTTCCTCCAGCGCGTGCTCGGTGACATCGAGATCGTGCCGATGCTCGCGGGCGACGCCTCGGGCGACGAGGTCGCCGATGTTCTCGACGCCCTCTGGGGTGGACCGGAGACGATCGTCGTCATCAGTTCCGACCTATCCCACTACCTTCTCTACAACGAGGCGCGGCGAGTGGATGCCGAAACCATCGCCCAAATCGAATCCCTCGATGGTCCCCTCAACCACCTCCAGGCGTGCGGTGCCACCCCCATCAACGGACTCCTGGTGCTCGCCCGTCGACGCGGGCTGGTGCCCACACTGCTCGACGCGCGCAACTCGGGAGACACCACCGGAGACCGTTCCGGCGTCGTGGGGTACTGTTCCTTCGCATTCGACGAGGCCTCCGATGCCTAGCGCCGACCAGCCCAACGCCGTCCCCGACGACGCGGGGACCCTGCTCCTCCCGACCGCCCGCGCCGCGATCGGCCGCGAACTTGGCCTCAACCCTGAGTTTCCCGCCGAACGTCCCGCATGGGCGCTTACGCCAGGGGCAAGTTTCGTCACCCTCACCACCGGTGGAAATCTTCGGGGGTGCATCGGTTCCCTCGAGGCGGTTCGCCCGCTGCTCGACGATGTGATCGACAATGCCGTCTCCGCCGCCACGCGCGACCCTCGATTCCCACCGCTGGAGCGTCGCGAGTTGAGTAACGTCGCGATCGAGGTCTCCGTCCTGTCGGAGCCCGTCCCGCTCGACGTCTCGAGCCTGGCCGATGCCTACGCCGCGCTGCACCCCGGCGTCGACGGTGTGATCGTGGATCTCAAGCCGTGGTACCGGGCGACCTTCCTGCCTCAGGTGTGGGAGCAGTTGCCGCAACCCGAGGAGTTCCTGAGCCACTTGTGGAGGAAGGCTGGAATCCCCCCCGATGTGTGGCTCGATGGCACAACCCTGCAGACGTACTCCGTGAGGGCTTGGCACGAAGCGCGGTGAACGCGATGGCGAACCCCACCCCAACCCCGGCCGACGCCGAGTCGTGGGCCGACGCGCCCACCGCCCGCTGGTGGCACGCCCTCGATGACGGGCGCCTCGAATGCGACCTGTGCCCCCGCCGATGCCGCCTCCACCCGGGGCAGC
Source organism: uncultured Demequinaceae bacterium (assembly GCA_964564915.1). Lineage (GTDB taxonomy): Bacteria > Actinomycetota > Actinomycetes > Actinomycetales > Demequinaceae > JAFGBM01. The sequence goes on from CAZMCU010000020.1 coordinate 20,973, forward strand.
GCGGGTTCTGCTTCGTCCGCGCTCGCGACGGTGACCGGATGGTGCTCACCACGTACGGCCGCAGTTCGGGTTTCGCCATCGACCCCATCGAGAAGAAGCCTCTCTCCCATTTCCACCCGGGAACGTCGGTACTGTCGTTCGGCACCGCGGGCTGCAACCTCAATTGCCGGTTCTGCCAGAACTGGGACATCTCCAAGTCACGCGAGTGGGACCGGCTCGCTGCCCCCGCCACGCCCGCGGCCATCGCCAAGGCCGCCGCGTCGGCACAATGCGACTCCGTCGCCTTCACCTACAACGACCCCGTGATCTTCGCCGAATACGCGATCGACAGTGCCGCCGCATGTCACGATCGGGGGCTCAACGCCGTCGCCGTCACGGCGGGATACATCACGCCCGAGGCGAGGGCGGACTTCTTCACCGCGATGGACGCCGCGAACATCGACCTCAAAGGCTTCACCGAGGACTTCTATTGGAAGACCACCGGCTCCCACCTCAAGGACGTACTCGACACGATCGCCTGGGTGCACGCGAATACGGACACGTGGATCGAACTGACCACCCTGGTCATCCCCGGTCACAACGACTCGCCCGACGAGATCGAGCGCATGTGCGACTGGATCCTCGCCGAGGTGGGCCCCGACGTGCCGCTGCACCTCTCCGCCTTTCACCCCGACTTCAAGATGCTCGACGTGCCGGCGACGCCACCCGCAACTCTCCGCGCCGCGCGAACCATTGCCCTCGATTCGGGGCTGCACTTCGTCTACACCGGCAACCTGCACGACCCGTCCGGCGAGGTCACCTCGTGCCCCTCATGCGGGGCCGCGCTCATCGAGCGGGACTGGTACCAGATCCTCGCATACCGACTGACGGCCGACGGCCGGTGCCCGTCGTGCGGCGCCACCGTGCCGGGCCGGTTCGGATCGACCGTGGGAGAGTGGGGAGGGCGCAGCATCCCCGTCAGGATCGGTTGACCACCGGCCTCGCACGCGTGCGTGCCCATCGTTCGCGCCTCGCGCGACTAGGCTCGACCTAGACGATATCCGCGCGACACCCGGTTTCCGGAACGACAGAGAACGGATGGACACATGGCAGGCACGAAGGACGCTCCCGAGCCGGTAGGCAAGGGGCATCCCACTCCGACCCGAAAAGAGCGCGAGGCGCTACGCAAGCGTCCCCTCATCCTCGACAAGAAAGCCGACACCGCTCGACGCAGGGCCGAGAATCGGGTCCGGCTCGAACGCGAGAACAGGGCCATGAGGACGGGTGACGACCGGAACATGCCTGCGGCGCACGCCGGTGCTCCCCGCCGCTTTGCCCGTGACTTCGTCGACTCCCGCACGACCGTCGCCGAGTTTCTGCTCCCCGTGACGCTAGTCGCCTTCATTACCTCGACGTTCTTCAGCAACAACGTGGCCGTAGTTGGAACCACGACTCTCCTTCTCTTCCTCATGCTGGCATCGTGGATGGTGGAGTCGACGATTCTCCTCCGACGAATGAAAAAGCAGGCTTCGGCGAAGTTCGGCGCGGATCGCCTTCCCCCGCGGTATCGCATCTATGGGCTCTTTCGAATGACCTACCCCCGCGCCCTGCGCCTGCCGAAGCCGCAGGTTAGGCGCGGACAGTACCCCACCTAAGGAGGCCACACCATGATCAACTACCGGTACCTCGGCACCTCGGGACTCAAGATCACCGAGATCGTCTACGGCAACTGGCTCACCCATGGCTCTCAGATCGAGAACGCCCAGGCTCAAGCGTGCATTAAGGCCGCCCTCGACGCTGGGATCACGACCTTCGACACCGCCGACATGTACGCGGACACGCGCGCAGAGGTCGTGCTCGGTGACGCGCTCAAGGGTGAGCGCCGGAGTGGGCTTGAGATCTTCACCAAGGTGTTCTGGCCCATTGGACCGGGACCGAACGACCGGGGGCTGTCCCGGAAACACATCATGGAAGGCATCGACGGGTCGCTCCAGCGCCTCGGCACCGACTACGTCGACGTCTTCTTCGCCCACCGATACGACTACGAGACCCCCCTCGACGAGACGATGCTCGCGTTCGCCGATGTCGTCCGCGCGGGAAAGGCGCTGTACATCGGGGTGTCGGAATGGCCGGCCGCCAAGATCCGTGAGGGCGCGGGCCTGGCGCGCGAACTCCGTATTCCCCTCATCGCCTCTCAACCGCAGTACTCGATGCTCTACCGCGTCATCGAGGCGGAGGTGATCCCCGCGTGCGTCGAGGCCGGGATGGGGCAAGTGGTCTTCTCCCCCATCGCCCAAGGGGTCCTCACGGGCAAGTACCTGCCGGGGAAACCCGCGCCCCAGGGTTCCCGAGCGACCGACGCCAAGGGTGGCGCCTCGATGATTAAGGGATGGATCGAGGATGAGACGGTGCTTCAGAGGGTTCAGAAGCTCAAGCCGATCGCCGACGAGTTGGGCGTGACGATGGCGCAAATGGCCGTCGCTTGGGTGCTGCACAATCCCCACGTCTCCGCCGCGATCGTTGGAGCGTCGCGACCCGAGCAAGTGGTCGAGAACGTTAAGGCGTCCGGGATCACGCTTCCGGAGGAGATCCTTGCGAGAATCGACGACGCGCTCGGCGATGTCGTCCAACGTGACCCCAACCTGACGATCACCGGTAACCCTCAGAAACGCCCCTAGTCCGTCGGCCGGACGGGGCTGCGGGAGAACACACGCGGGCCCCTAAGCATCCGCTCCTCCAACGCAAGAAGGCCCCGGGACGCGAATCCCGGGACCTTCCTGCATCAAAGGAGGAAACAATGTCTTGTACGTCTGGCAGGAGCGTACGACAACATAACGCACGGGATGGGGCGATCGTTGCCGTCTCCTCAACCGAGGTGAAGGGGATCACCGTCGGCCCGATCCTTGGGGAATTTCGCCTACCGAGGCGGGCGCGTGAGTGCGGCGTTGAGGCGACCCGGCCACCCCGGACCCTCGTAGATGAGGGCGGTGTATCCCTCGAGTAGCGTCGCCCCGGCGGCGAGCATCGCCCGGGCATCCTCGACGGTCGAAATTCCCCCTCCACCGATGATGACGGTCTCCGTGCCCAACGCCTTCCGCAGTCGGGCGACGACCTCCAGGGCCCGGGGGAACAGCGGCGGACCGGACAATCCCCCCGGTCCCCTGTCGTGCCGAATCGTCGTGTTGGTCGCGACGACACCCTCGAGCTCAAGGTCAAGGGTGAGGCGGGCGATCGCGTCGACCTCCTGGTCCGCAAGGTCGGGGGCGATCTTCACCAACAGCGGTACCCGCCGCCCCGCCGCACTATCCGCCGCCTTGCGGGTGGCCACGAGGATGGGTCGGAGGGCGTCCGTCGCTTGAAGGTCCCGCAGGCCGGGGGTGTTGGGGGACGAAACGTTGACGACGAGGAAATCGGCGTACGGCGCGAGGATCGTCGCGCAGGTCGCGTAATCGGCGGCGGCAGCCTCGGGCGTCGTCACCCTGTTCTTCCCGATGTTGACACCGACGATCATTCGGCGACCCGAGCGGGAACGGCGAAGCCGGGCAAGGTGACGCGCGGCGGCCTCAGCCCCCTTGTTGTTGAACCCCATGCGGTTACGCACAGCCTTGAGGTCGATCTCGCGCCACGACCGCGGCTTGTCGTTCCCCGGCTGCGCCAAGGGTGTGATGGTGCCGACCTCGACGAACGAGAACCCCAGACGTACGTGTCCCTTGACCGTGTTCGCGTCCTTGTCCAGCCCGGCGGCGAGACCGAGAGGACCGGCGAACGACAGCCCGAAGACGGTCAGCGCACCAGCGGGGTCGGGGGAGGAGGCAAGGTGGAGTTTTCTCAGCGGAAGGGCGGTCCACGCCAGGCAGCGAACGCCAAGAAGCCAGAGGTGATGAGCCACCTCTGCGGGCACCCTGCGGACAATGAGGCGGAAGATGAGGTGGTACACGAGGCAAACCTAGCGCCGGATACGATGCCCCTATGACCCGACTCTCCGCAACGACCGATACCGTTACCACCCTCAAGGTGGACGCCCTCATCCTCGGCGTCATGGGCGACGGGGAGGTGACCGCCCACGCCGCCCTTCCGGACGACGTTCGGGCGACGTTGACCGAAGCCGCGAGACCCCTCGAACCCAGTCCCAAGGTGGGTGCCATCACCGTTGTGGCATCCTCGGGTGTCTCGGCGACGCGAGTCGTCCTCGTTGGACTGGGGGCTGGGCGTGAGGGTGATCTCCGTGAGGCGGCGGGTGCCGCGTCACGCGAATGCGGGAAGCGCGCGCAACGGGTGGCCGTCGCCTTGCCCGCCCTCACGGAATCGGCGCAGCAGGCTGTCGCAGAGGGCCTTCTTCTCGGCTCCTATCGCTTCTCCCACTACAAGACGCCGAAAGAGGGCGAGGAGAAGCCGGAGACGGAGTGGCTCGTCGCGGGCGCCCCTCAAGAGGTGCTCGACAAGGCCGCAATCGTCGCCTCCGCCGTCAACGCCGCACGCGACCTCGTCAACATGGCCCCCCTGGACCTGTGTCCCGAAACGTTCGCAGAGGCGGCCGAGTCGGTGGCGTCCGACGCCCACGTGAAGGTGACGGTGTGGGACGTTCCCGCGCTCGCTCGCGACGGTTTCGGGGGGATCCTCGCCGTCGGTATGGGATCCTCGCGGGCGCCACGCCTCGTCCGCCTCGAGTGGAGCCCCAAGGGAGCGAAGCAGACCGTCGCCCTCGTCGGCAAGGGCATCACGTTCGACTCCGGGGGTCTGTCCCTCAAGACGACGGACGGCATGCTCACGATGAAGTCCGACATGGCGGGCGCGGCGGCCGCCCTACACACCGTCGTCGCGGCCGCTCGACTGAACCTTCCCGTCACGGTTGTCGGCTGGTTGTGCCTCGCGGAAAACATGCCCTCGGGGACGGCGCAACGGGTATCCGACATCATTCGCCTCCACGGGGGAACGTCGGTCGAGGTCGCGAACACGGATGCCGAGGGTCGGCTCGTCCTGGCCGATGGGCTTGACGCGGCGTGCGCGGAACGGCCCAACGTCGTCCTGGACATCGCGACGCTCACGGGGGCGCAGGGCTTGGCTCTCGGCTCCCGCACCTTCGGGATCATGGGTACCCCCTCCATCCGCGACGCGGTCGCTTCCGCGGCGAACGAGGTGGACGAGTTGGCGTGGCCGATGCCCTTGCCCGAGCACCTTCGGGAAGGCCTCGACTCGACGATCGCGGACCTGAGGAACGTTTCCACGGACACCAAGGGCGGGATGCTCACCGCGGGCCTCTTCCTGCGCGAGTTCGTGGGAGACACCCCATGGGCTCACCTCGACATCGCCCGACCCGCGTTCAACGAGGGTGCCGCCTACGGGTTCACGCCTCCCGGGGGAACCGGTGCGGCGATCCGCACCCTCGTGCGCTACCTCGAGATTCTCTCCACCCGTTGATCGTTTGATCGTTTGCCGCGCACCGCGCCGTCGGAAGGAGTAGCGTCCCAAGAGCACGGGCACATGTCACGACGAGAGGCAGGACGGCATGGAGAAGAGAGCGGTCAGGGACTTCGAGGTCAGCGGCGATCTGATGCCCTATCTCGCGGATTGGGCGAAACAGAACAACTACCACTTCAAGCGGTCGGAGGGGTCGGCTCACATCTACCAGCGGGGAACGGGATTCCTCACCGCACCGATGATGTTCCAAGCGAGCCAAGAGGGAAGCCACGTTCACATCGAGGCGTGGGTCCGAGGGACCTTCTTCGCACGGCTGGGAAGCCTGTTCATTCTTCCAGCCGAGATGACGATTGCGAGCGGGGGATCGAGGGGTGTGATTCCGCGCAAGATGGCTCGCGGAGACGTCAACAAGTTCCTCGGAGGGTTGCAGCAACCGCCGATCACGTAGCGAGCGACGAGCGCGCTACGTGAGGCCTTTCCGCTGCTTCTCGTCCCATTCGCGCATGCGGGAGGGGTAACCGCTGAGGTTGACGTCGAACGCGGGGATCCCGAGTTCTTTGGCGACCTTGGCCGCCGCCGCCTCATCGGGGAATCGGCGCCGGGTCCACTCCCCCGTCTCGGCGATCACAACCATCGTCGTCGGGGTCACCTGGGTCGGTGGTTCGATGATCCCCTCGCAACCGGGGTGGGTGCTGACGAACGCCCGGAGGTGGGCGATCGTCTCCGCCTTCGACGGCCGGTCATGTCGGGGGGCCTCTGGCCGGCTATCCCCTGACGCGCGCGAACTGCGACCGAACAATCCCATGACCCCAGGTTACGGGGTCGGGGAGGCTCGTGTCTCACGCCAGGAAGTGACAAGATGGGGAGGACCAAAGTCCCCCGAAGGAGCGCGCGTGACCGAGTCTGCCCCCACGACATTCGACATCCTCATTCTCGGCGGAGGTAGCGGTGGTTATGCCACCGCGCTCCGTGCCTCACAACTCGGAATGACCGTGGGGCTCGTCGAGGAAGACAAACTGGGGGGCACGTGCCTCCACTACGGATGCATCCCCACCAAAGCCCTTCTCCACGCGGCCGAGGTGGCGGACACCGCCCGTGAGGGCTCCTCTATTGGCGTCCACACCTCTCTCGGTGCGATCGATATGGTCGCCGTCAACGCCTACAAGCAAGGCGTTGTCGACCGCCTCTATAGGGGTCTCCAGGGTCTGGTGAAGTCGCGAGCCGTCACGATGATCCCCGGCCACGGGATCCTCGCCGGACCGGATTCGATCGATGTCGCAGGAACTCGCTACTACGGACGGAACATCGTCCTCGCCTCCGGCTCCTACGCCAAAACGCTCCCCGGCCTTGAGATCGGCGGCCGCGTCATGACGTCGGACCAGGCTCTCACGCTCGACTACGTTCCGACGTCCGTCGTCGTGCTCGGCGGCGGGGTCATCGGCGTCGAGTTCGCCTCGGTGTGGACTTCGCTCGGCGCGAAGGTGACCATCGTCGAGGCCCTTCCCCACCTCGTTCCCAACGAGGACGAGTCCCTCTCCAAGGGACTGGAGCGTGCGTTCCGCAAGCGGGGCATCGACTTCAAGACGGGGGTGCGGTTCCAGGGGGTGGAGCGCTCGGAATCGGGGGTCAAGGTTTCGCTCGAGGACGGCAGCGTGCTGGAGGCGGACCTGCTCCTCGTCGCGGTGGGTAGGGGTCCCCGCACCGCGGACCTGGGATACGAGGCGCAAGGGGTACGGGTCGACCGAGGTTGGGTGCTGACCGACGAGCGCCTCCACACCGGGGTCGCGAACATCTACGCGGTTGGCGACATCGTGCCGGGGCTTCAACTCGCCCACCGCGGATTCCAGCAAGGCGTGTTCGTCGCCGAGCAGATCGCGGGCCTCAATCCCGCCATCATCGTCGAGGCCCACATCCCTCGCGTCACGTATTGCGAACCGGAAATCGGATCGGTCGGGCTCACGGAGGCACAGGCTAAGGAGAAGCACGGTGACGATGCGGTCGCGACCATCGAGTACAACCTTGGCGGCAACGGGAAGAGCCAGATCCTCGGCACCGCGGGCTTCGTCAAGCTCGTCAGGTTGGTCGACGGACCCGTCGTCGGCGTTCACATGCTGGGTGCGCGCATGGGCGAACAGATCGGAGAAGCCCAGTTGATCGTCAGTTGGGAAGCGACACCGGAAGACGTCGCGCCCCTCATTCACGCTCACCCCACCCAAAACGAGGCCCTGGGCGAGGCTCACCTCGCGCTTGCGGGCAAACCCCTTCACGCGCACGACTGACCTTAGGGAAGAATCGACACCATGGCACACGACGTCACACTCCCCGCCCTTGGCGAGTCCGTAACCGAAGGAACCGTCACCAAGTGGCTCAAGAAGGTAGGCGACCCCGTCGCCATCGACGAGCCCCTCCTGGAGATCTCGACCGACAAGGTCGACACGGAGATTCCCTCCCCGGTTGCGGGGGTGGTAACCGAGATCGTCGCAGCGACCGACTCGACGGTCGCCGTCGGCGCGGTATTGGCTCGGGTCGGAGAAGCTTCCGAGGTGACGACCTCTCCGGTCGCTCCCACGTCTACGCCCACACCCGCACCCACACCCGCGCCCGCGGCTTCCGCACCCGCG
>CAZMCU010000021.1:0-27400 GCA_964564915.1 uncultured Demequinaceae bacterium
CCGGAGTGCCAATCGAGCGAGGAATGAGAATCGCGAGGTACGTGATCGTCGCGATGAGGGTGACGACGGCGAAGATCCAGTTGTAGGCCTCGTCGCGTGACATCGACGCCCACCCCTCGTCGCAGTCCGGTAGCGGCTTCTTCGCCATGGTTACACTCCCTTCCGGTAGGCGGTGATCTTGACCGCGGAGAACACGACGGAAGTCAAAGAGGATGCGAGGAAAAGCGAGTTGGCGATCCAGAAGGAGTCGGCGTCACGCATGGCGAGGACGAGCGGAACGACCGCGGTGATCGAGAAGAAGTAGAAGCCGACGGCCTCTCCGGTGCGCTTGATACGTCGGTCGCGCTCATCGCCCTTTCCGACCTCACGTGGATTGGATACCGCGACGACGATGGAGGAAAGGATGCTGAAGGCGATCGCCGCGATGAGGGTGTAGACGAGGGGACGGACGTAGGGGATCTCGGTCGCGGGCATGCGCTGCACCTGGACGAGGAGGTACACGAAGTACGCTCCGGACACCAGCACGGCCTGAAGGCCGAAGGCCCACGCGTTCTTCTCTTCAAACGACATCTCACTCTCCAATGTCAAAGAATGCTGACATTTGAGAATGTATAGCGATGCTGACATGATGTCAAGTCTGTTAGACATTACTGGAATCGAGATCGGAAAGCCGACACACGGCACGAGGCCGTCACCCCTACCGAACGTCGCGTTCGATGCGACCATCGGGGAATGCCTCAGTGCCTTCACGCGTTCTAGGGGGGACTGCCGTGACCTGCTGCCAAACGTGAAACACTGGTGGCATTGTCCCCGTTGCAAGGAGAAATCGTGCTGAAGGTCCGTCTCGTCTCCGCCGTCTTTGTCGTTGGTGCCGCCTTTGCTTTGGGTGCTTGCTCCAGCGACCCGTCTCCCTCGTCGTACCCGAGCGGTGTGCTGCAGTCGGCGTCTCCAGCCGACATTGAAGCCGTTGCGGGAATCTCGTGGGAGCAGGGTGCCGATGGCAATCCGAACCTGGTCTACGAGTACCCCTTGGAGGTCAGCGCCTCGACGGGTCGGGTCGTTGCGGACGGGAACGGCGATGTGGTCGAGGCGGGGAAGTACGTTGCTCTCGATTACGTGGTTCTCGCCGGCGCCGATGGGTCGAAGGAATACTCGACCTACGACGTCGGTGCACCGGAGTTGCTCCTGTTCGACAAGGCGCAGTTCAATCCCGAGATGTGGCGAGTGCTCAATGGAGCCCACGTCGGCGCGCAGATCATCTTCGCCACGCTTGACCCCACCGCGACGGACGGACCGTACCCCACGATCATCATGGCGATTACCGTGACCGGAGTGGCGACGGTCCTCGACCGCGCGACAGGCGAAGCCGTCGCCCCGGTCGCTGGGCTTCCGACCGTCGTCCTGAGTGATCGGGGGGCCCCGCGTGCTGACTTCACCGGGTTGACGATGCCCACGACCTTGGTCGTCCAGCCTTTGATCAAGGGAGATGGGGCGGTCGTGACCGAGGGCCAGATCGTCACCGTGCACTACACCGGGTGGTTGTGGGACGGCGCGGTGTTTGACTCGTCGTGGAACAGGGCTTCGCCAGTGACGTTTTCCCTGGCGACGGGGCAGTTGATCGACGGATTCGTCCAGGGCCTCGTTGGTCAGACGGTTGGCAGCCAGGTGCTCATCGTCGTTCCTCCGGAACTCGCCTACGGCGACACCACGCAGGACAATATCCCTCCGGGTTCAACCCTCGTGTTCGTTGTCGATATCCTCGCGGCGATTTAGCCGTCCTTCTGATCAGCGTTTCGCGGAAGTCTCGATGCGGAGGTACGCGCGCGCCGAGGGCGTGAGCGGAAGCAACGCCAACGCGAGTCCGACCGACCCGAATATCGGCTGCAGCACGGACACGTCCGGAAGGTATACGAGTTCGAGGATGATCCACACCACCATGGCGCCTCCGATGACGATGGTGCCGAACCACGACCAGTGGTGATGGGTAAGGTCCTCGATGTGACGCCGGATCGTCAGTTTCCAGTGTCGGAGCATTCCAACGGCCGTGAACAGCGAACCGAATCCGAAGGGGAAAAGGAGAATGAAGCCGGCCGGCATCCAGGAGTGGAGAAGAGGGACCGAGTTTAGCCACTCCTGCGGAGGCATCCAACTGGGGACAAAGAGCGCCAGGCTTCCCGCAGTCGCGGAGAATCCGAGGACGAACAGCAAGACCAGGGTGGCGATCACCGATTTCGGTCGGGGTTTCGACGGGGTTGTCGGCATGGTCATGGGCGTCCTTTCACGCTCGGCCCGACACGAGTCTAGGATCGATTACTCGACCGGGGCCTGCTCGATCGTGCGGAGAACACGCTTCAGTCGCGTCCGTCCCCCGGTTGACTGTTCGTCAATCCGTGCCATGAGCACGGAGGTGAACCGTGCCGCGGTGGAGGCCGAGACCGCGGGAAGCGAGTACTCGGACCGAAGAGGGACATACTTCGCGCCGCACGTGCGTAGGTGATTCAGTAGGAAGTCGATCGCGGGTTCGTCGCCGAGGGCAGCGTTCGCGATCGCGCCGATGCCGCGATCGGCCGTGATGACCGAGCCATGGGCGACGGCGTCCATCAGGGCGGGAAGGTGGGGGGTAACGGCTGTGGGTTCGGCTAGGGCTATCGCATGCAAGGCGCTGGCCGCACCCCATACGAGGCGATTGTTCTTGGACCGAAGCAGGGCTGCGAATTCGGGGGCGTACGGCGCGATAAGCGAACCGTCGTGCGCGCCGACCTCGTAGAGCACCTTGATCGCGTCGGCGGCAACGGGTGCGGGGCCCGCTGCGAGCGCGTCAACCAACTCCTGAATGCCGTCCTCGTCCTGTGCTGCCACAAGAGCCTCGGCGAGCTCGACGTTGGGGATCTCGTCGCGTCGTCCGAGGGAGCAGGCAAGGCGGTCAACGGCGGTCACGAGATCAGAATAATCCCCATCGCTGGGCGTCGTTGCCTGCCGTCCGAACTCACCCAGATAGCGGTGGGCGAATTCCGCTACCGTGTTAGTACCTGGGGGAGGCAACGATGCGAAGACAACGCGGTGCGGCTCTGTTGGGTCTGGCCGGAGCGTTCCTTCTTGCGGGGGGACTTCTTGTCGTCGTAGCGATGTATTCCGACAAACCCGAAGCCAACCCACTCAACGCCAACCCACCCAACGCCAACCCAACGGCTTCGGTGACGCAAACCGAGGGAACGGATCCTGCCCCGTCGATCGGGGCTACGGAGTTCAATCCGTCTCCCGACGTGTGCCTGGACAGCCTCGAGCCGCCCCCATGCGAGGAGACCGCGGTGTCCTGGTTGTTGGGCTACCTCGAACTCGCGCCGACGCGGTTGACCACGGAGTACCCGGCACTCCCGGTAATAAAGGCGAGGATCGAGGCGAACTTTGGCCCAAGCGAGTCTTTCTACCCACCACCGAACGCGGACGACTTTGAGGCACGGGCATGGGATGCCCAAGGCCGCGAGGTCGTTGGAGTTTCGCTCGACCTGATGGGTATATTCGCGGTGGCTGCGGGCACGGGGGTGGACTCCGGTGGGTACTTCGTGAACGTCAACATCTTCCTTCCAGGAACGGCGGGGTTTAGTCGCGTAGCGCTCTTGGAGAACGACACGATCGTGCATGAATGGAGTGCCGGCCCCCAGGCTCCCGTGATCGAGTCGTTGACGATGACCGAAGGTGCTGACGGACCGCTCATCGAATGGAAAGCGACGGACCCCGATGGGGATGACTTGAAGTATTGGGTGATGCTCATCGATGCCAATGGCAGTCGGCGGATGCTTGACTTCGGTCCAACGACGGATACCTCGATTCTCGTGAATCCAAGAAACAGCAACGGTCCCGGACCTCATCGCGCTTTTGTCGGTGCGACCGACGGCATCAACGTCTCGTGGGCCGTGACGGATCCCGTCGCGACGACGAACCAACCGCCGTACTTCTTGGCGAGCGACGGAGCGGAGTACACCATGACCTCGGGGGGCTCGTTCAGGTTGCTCCTCTGGGTGATCGATCCCGAGGGCGAGCGACTAGGAGACCAGGTCATCTGGACCTCAAGCATCGATGGCTACCTCATGAGCGGCAGCGAACTGGAGATCTACGGGGGGTCCGCGTGGGAAGGTCCAACCCTCTCGGTTGGCACTCACCAGATCACGGCGAGCGTGACGGACTCCGGTGGGGCGTCGGCCTCCGTCTCCTTTACCCTGGTGGTCAAGCCCTAGCCCATTACCTGGCGGGGGTCACCGGTGAATACGCTGCGGTTCGTGGCGGCTAATCGAAGTCGGCGAGCACGCGCCGCGCGCAGGCGCAAGATCCGCATGGACCTCGCGGACAACGACCTCGCCTCCGCACAATGGGTCGCCATCCAAGCGGCGTGGGGTGGCTGCGCGTACTGTGGAGCACCCGGAGTCCCCTTGCAGAAGGACTGCGTCCTGCCGATCTCCCGCGGTGGCCGCTATACGCTCAGGAACGTGGTTCCCGCCTGTCGGTCGTGCAACGCGAGCAAGGGCAACGAGGAGGTCACGCACTGGCTGAGGCGCAAACACCTCGACGAGGGCGCGTTCCTGCTGCGATTGCACGAGATCACCGAGGCGCTTGTAGCCGAGGTGGGTGGCGTGCCCGCCGCTTATCCCTTGGTAAGCTCCGAGACCATTTCCTTGGCCCGAGCCACCGCAGCCTTCACCCCCGCGCTGATGACGTCCTGAAGACCAGCGTGCCCCATCGCCTGGAGAGCGGCAGCCGTCGTGCCCGAAGGTGACGTCACTCGCTTACGTAGACCCTGAGGGGTTTCGTTACTGTCCGTTAAGAGTTTGGCCGCACCGACGAAGGTCTGGGCGGCCAACTGCGTAGCGAGGGTCCGATCGAGTCCCTGGGCGACGCCAGCCTCCGTCAACGCTTCGACCATGGCGTAGAAGTACGCGGGGCCGGATCCGGAGACGGCGGTCACGGCATCGAGGGAAGACTCCTCGACTCTCACCACCAGGCCCGTCGCGAGAAGCATCGACTCGACGATCGCCATTTGCTCCTCGGTCGCATGCGTGCCGGGGGCGATGGCGATGACGCCCTGGCCAACGATCGCAGGGGTGTTGGGCATAGCTCGGATGACCGGGGTCCCGGCAGGTAGGCGCTTCTCGTAGAAATCGAAGGGAAGGGCGGCGGCGACGGTGACAACGAACGCGTCGGTCCCCAATGCCTTGGTCACGTCCTTGAGCACGCCCTCGACGTCCTGGGGCTTGACGGCGATGACCACCGCGTCGGCGTCCTTGGTGGCTTTGGCGATCTTCGCTTCGACCTGGATGCCGTGAACCTCGTTGAGGGCCGCCGCGCGCGTGGAATCACTCTCCGCGACGACAATCCGATCGCTCGGCCAACCGGTGACGCGGAGGGCGGTGACGATCGTGCCACCCATCACCCCGCCGCCAAGGACGGCAACGCGCGGAAACGGCGACACTTTCTCTTCGGTCTCTTCGGTCATGGAGCCAGGCTATCGTGCGGGCCGACCGATGGGGGGTGCGGCCCGCACGACACCGGAGCGTTCGCGCTAGTCCGTACGCCGCCGGAGTGTTGTGACGCCGAGGACGAGGGCCCCAACGATGAAGGCGCAGAGGATCGCAACTTGGTTCCAGATCCCCGACGCGCTCGTGTTAACGGTGAGGTCGTTGATCGCGTCGATGGCGTACGAGAGCGGTAACGCGCCGGAGATCCAGTGAAGGACGGTTGGCATCTGATCACGGGCGATGGCGAGCCCGGAGAGGAGCAATTGGGGCAGGATCACCGCGGGCATCATCTGGAGCGCCTGGAACTCCGTCCGGGCGAGCGACGAGGCGGCAAGACCAAGCGATGACCCCAGCACCGCGTCGAGAACGATGATGATGAGCAGCGCCCATGCCGGGCCCTTGAAGTCGAGTCCGAGCGCCCAGATCGAGTACCCAACGACGATCGCACCCTGGACGGCTGCGAAGAGGCCGAAGGCGATGGCGTAGCCGAAGACGATGTCCGCGCGACTGGCGGGCGAGGCCATGAGGCGTTCCATCGTGCCTCCCTGGCGTTCCCGCAACGTCGTCACCGAGGTGATGAGGAACATGATGATGAGCGGAAAGAGACCCATGATGCCGGGGCCGACCGAGTCGAAGGGCGACTGATGGCCCGGAGGAACGGGCACGTCCAGGAACATCCACCACAGAAGGGTGAGCAGGACGATAGGGATCCCGATGATGAGGGCGAGGGTCCGGTGATCTCGCCGGAGTTGGGTCAGGACGCGGAGAGTCGTCGCGCCGGTGAGGTGGAGACTCATGCTGCCGCCTCCTTCGAGTCCGCGCGGTCGGCGAGACTGAGGAACGCATCGTCGGGGTCCTTCGTTGCCGTTTCCTTCAGCATCTCCGGGAGCGTTCCGTCGAACAGGATTCCACCCTTACGCATGATGAGAAGCCGGTCGCATCGGGTCGCTTCGTCCATGACGTGACTCGACACAACGAGCGTGACGCCGGATCGGGAGAGTCCGTGGAATACCTTCCAGAGGTCGCGTCGAAGAACGGGGTCGAGGCCGACGGTCGGCTCGTCCATGATGAGAAGTTCCGGTTGACCGACGAGGGCGACCGAGAGTGAAACGCGGGTGAGTTGCCCGCCGGAAAGCGTGTTGACGGGTCGGTCGGCACAATCGGCTAGTCCGACGGTGTCCAGGACGCGCTGGACGTCGCCCTTGGGGGCGGATACGAGGGACGCGAAAAACCGTAGATTCTCGCGGGCGGTGAGGTCCATGTAGACGCTAGGAGCCTGAGTGACGTACCCGACCCGGGAACGGAGCGGCGCCGTGCCACCGGGAAGGCCGAGAACCGTGATGGTTCCTCCGGCGATGATCTGCGAGCCCACAATCGAGCGCATAAGCGTGGACTTCCCGCTTCCGGAGGGTCCAAGGAGGCCGACGAGAGCCCCACGGGGCACCTCGAGCGACAGGTCGGGGATGACGAGGTTCTTGCCCCGAATCACCCGAAGATGGTTGATCGAAATCGCTGCTTCCTTAGGTTTCCCCATGTGAGGAATAATCCCCTTTCTCTACCTCGGTGTCAAGTTCTACGCGTCCGTGCCGCCGATGAGTCGCTGCAGATTGGGAGCAAGCCGGGCGACAACGGCGGGTGCCGGAGCACTCGCGAGTGGCTCGACCTTAAGCACGTACCGCGCCACGACGAGGCCCAGCACCTGGGTCATCGCCGCAGCCGCCCGCCCCTCCACGTCCTCCAGCCCGATGGCTGAGGCGATCGGCAAAAAGACTCGTCCGAAAAGTAGCCCACGTGCGACGTCGCTCACCTCGGGAGAAGCCGCCGCGCTCGTGAGAAGCGCCCGGAGACGCGGCCCCGTTTCGGGAGCGTCCCACAGGTCCAGGATCGTCTCGAGCATCCTTGCGCCGAGTTCGGATCGAGGGCCATCGAGGATTCGTGCGAGTCGTCCCGACACCTGGTCGAATGGCCCGAGCGCCTCAACGAAGAGCTGCGATTTCGTGGGGAAGTAATGGCGCGGCAGGGAAGGATCCACGTCGGCTTCCCGGGCGATCGCCCGCATGGACGTGCGTTCGTAACCCAGTTGAGTGAAGAGCGCCAACGCCGCGCGGACGATGTCCGCGCGCGTGTCCGCATCCCCGCCGCGCGGGCCCCGGTGCTTCGGTGCGCGCGAAGGCATCGTTAGAACCTGTACTCGAGGAACAGTTCGTCGATGACGCTCGGGTCCGCCGTCATGATGAAGACGCCTGTCGTGTTCCTCCAGATGATCCGGGCGACGTCGCGCGTCGTCGGCGTTGCGTCCTCGTCGATGCCGGGTTCCGTCACCGTGGTGAGGAACTTGACGCTCTCGCCGACCTGGATGCCGTCGACCATCACGGGGAAGCGTTCGAGCGAACCCTCGGGGGAAGCGGAAGGTGAGGGTGAGGGTGAAGGTTCGAGCGCCGCGGCGGCCGCTTCTTCCGCTTCCTGCGCCGCGACGAGCGCCTCGAAAGCGGCGATCGCGTCGTCCTCATGGTAATGCTGGTACGCCTCTACCGTCATCGTGCCCCCCGCGCCGTCTTCGTAGGTGAGGGTCCAGCCCTCGACAAAACGCGCTGGCCACGTGGTGTGGACGATGAGAGGCACTTCCTCGACGTCCGTCAGTCCATAGGTGAGCGTCGACCGCGGAAGGGCGGAAGCGAAGTCGGAATCTGGCGGAGGGACAACCGTCTCGATCGTTGGAGTCGGAAGCGGGATGACGACGAGTTGGGCGTCCAGCACGACCGGAGGCGGTTGGAAGAACAGGTAGTAGACGAGCGAGCCGACGACGGCAGCCGCGAACACGGAAAGGGCGGTGAGAACGGCGGGGCGGCGGAGTAGATGAAAGAACCCGCGTGCATCGTCGTCCTGATCGTCGTCGACATCTCGTGGAGTCGGCGTCAAGGGCGTGGGAGGGCGAACCTCCGATGGAGACAAACCGGGGCGTGGGGGGCTTATGGGAGTGGAACTGGGGGGTGTTGAGGGGGGGAAGCCGGAGGGAAGGACGCGAGTGGCGCCCGTCGATTGACGCGGTGGGGTCGTGGGGGGCAATCCCGAGGGAGGCGGAACGGGGGCTGCGGGAGGTTGTGGGGGGACCGGGGGCTGCTGGGGCTGTGGCGGAAGGACGGGCTGTTGCTGAGTCGGGGGGATACCTGGCGGAGGTGGGAAGCCTTGGGGATTGGTGACCGCTGGAGGAGGTTGAACCGGAGCGTCCTTCGACGACCCATCCGAGGGCTTCTCCTCGCCTTCAGGTTCGGGCACAACCGGTCGCCATGGGGGCATGGGGGTCGGGCCGGTCGGAGGGGTGGTCACGGGGATTAAGGATAGTCCCCGTTGTGGCATAGCGCGCGTTAGGTGGTCCTCTCACCGGTGTCGGCCATGGGAGCTACCGTGCTCACATGGCAACAACGAGTCGGACGACGAAGCCGGGTTACGTGTGCGTGGAATGTGGGTGGACCGCAGCCAAGTGGATGGGTCGCTGCGGAGAGTGCCAATCGTGGGGCACCGTGGTCGAGGCTGGGGCGAGGGTTGCGGGTCCGGCAACCGTCGCGACGAACGTGCGCGAGGCTGCCGCCCCGGTGACCAAGGTGAACGCCACCGCCGGGAAACGCCTCCCCACCGGCGTCGAGGAGTGTGACCGGGTTCTGGGAGGAGGCCTTGTCGCGGGAGCCGTCGTCCTTCTTGCGGGGGAGCCCGGCGTCGGCAAGTCGACGCTCCTCTTGGACATCGCTGCCCGAACCGCTCGGTCGGGCCTCACGGTCCTGTACGTCACCGGAGAGGAGTCCGCCGGACAGGTGAGGCTCCGGGCGGAGCGCATCGGCGCGATGGAAAGCTCCCTCTTCGTTGCCGCGGAGACGGACCTGGGGGCGATCCTCGCGCACGTCGAGCAGGTACGCCCTGGGCTTCTTCTCGTCGACTCGATCCAGGCCATCGCCTCTGCGGAGATCGACGGAACGCCAGGAGGGGTGAGCCAGGTGAGGGAGGTGGCGTCCGCTCTGGTCCAGGAGGCCAAGCGCAGAGGCGTGCCGACCGTGCTCGTCGGTCACGTCACCAAGGACGGATTCATCGCGGGGCCCCGCCTCGTGGAGCACCTCGTCGACGTTGTGTGCCAGTTTGAGGGAGACCCCCATTCGGCGCTGAGGCTTCTGCGCGCGGTGAAGAACCGGTTCGGTTCCGTCGACGAGGTCGGGTGCTTCACCCTGACCGATGTCGGTATCGAGGGTGTCGCCGATCCTTCCGGGCTGTTCCTGACCCACGGCGGACCGAGGGTCGCGGGCTCCTGCGCAACGATCTCGATCGAGGGGAAACGCCCGCTCCCCGCAGAAATCCAGGCTCTCGTTGCGCCCTCCGCCCTCGCCAACCCCCGGCGTGCCACCTCGGGGATCGATTCGAGCAGGGTGTCGATGGTCCTTGCCGTTCTGCACCGGCGTGCGGGGCTATCGGTGGCGACGGACGACGTTTACGTGTCAACGGTCGGTGGGGCCAGGGTGGTCGAACCGGCGGCGGACCTCTCGCTTGCCCTGGCGCTCGCGAGTGCGAGGCGGGACACGGCGATACGGGAGGGATTCGCGGCGGTCGGGGAGGTGGCGTTGTCGGGTGCGTTGCGGCCGATCGTCGGCCTGTCTCAGCGCATCGCGGAGGCCGCACGGCTGGGATTCACGGACATCGTCGTACCCGCGGGAAAGGCGACGAAGCACAAGGGTGCGATTCGTGTGCATGAGGCGGCAACCCTGAGCGAGGCGATCGCCCTCGCTCTTCCGTTGGATTGATCCGGCGGTAGCCTCAGTCGCTCAGCGTGAACGTGACGCCGTGACCGTTCGCGATTTGGCTGGTGACCCCGTTGAGGGTCAGCAGCGCGTGGTACGTGCCGGGAAGCGGGCTCGGCAGGTTAGACGCGCAGACCTCGTTGGAGCGAATCCGTGGCCACTCGAATCGGATGGCCCTCGTCTCGTTCGGTTCCAGGACCACTTGCTGGGCATCGAGCGCGCCCGACTCGCAATCCGCACTCGACCAGATTCGGTCGGAACCGGAGGTGATGAGCAGTTCGGTTCCGGGGAGGGTTGTGTCGACGACGCATGGAGTGAGGCCGGTCTGGGTGATCGTCGCTTCGAACATCGGGAATTCCGAGCCAGCGAAGTCGCGGGTCATCGGGGAGAGGTCGACGGTGAGGTCGCCCGTGCCGCACGCCCTGACGTCCGCCGCGCTGACGCTGGGGTTGGGAGATGCCGACGGACTTACGCTCGGGCCGGGAGCCGGGCTGCCATCGCCCGGCGCGAAGGCCGCCTTGATGAGGAAGTAGACGACGAAGATCGCCAGGACGGCGAAGGCGAGGACCATGAGCCGCCTACGCATGTAGACACCCGGGTCGAGGTCTCCTACCGGGTGCAGGAGTGTGTCCACTTTCCCTCCTTGCCGCTCCGAGCCCACGGTACCCGCGGGTCTCCTTGAGAGAATGGAGCCATGCCGCGCGCGTCACACCCTTCCTCCAGCGTGGTGGACGACGCCGCGGTGGTCCGCGCCGTGATCGAGTGGTTCCGGCGTGAGGCTCGGGTGCTGCCATGGCGTGAGGTGAGCGCGTACGCGTGGGGCGTTCTGGTGAGCGAGGTCATGCTTCAGCAGACTCCCGTCTCTCGGGTGCTACCCCTGTGGCGGGAGTGGATGAAGCGCTGGCCCTCGCCGGAGGCCCTTGCCGCGGCTCGTCAGGAGGACGTTGTGCGAGCGTGGGGGCGACTCGGCTACCCGATGCGGGCCCGGCGCCTGTGGCTGTGCGCGGGTGCGATCGTCCGCGATCATGACGGGGTGGTTCCGTCGGACGAGGCGACGTTGCGGTCCCTCCCCGGGTTGGGCGACTACACGGCTGCCGCGGTAGCCGCTTTCGGATTCGGAGTGCGGACCGTCGTCCTCGATACGAACGTGCGTCGGGTCGTCGCGAGGGTGTGGGGAGGAGTGCCGCTGCCCCCCGGTCATCTCACGCGGACGGAGCGGGAGCGGGCGGCCGCGCTCGTTCCCGAGGATCCCGCGGAATCGGTGGAGTGGAACATCGGGGCGATGGAACTCGGGGCGCTCGTGTGCCGCTCGCGCGGACCCCGATGCGAAGAGTGCCCCATCTCGGACGTGTGCGCGTGGTTCAAGGCCGGGCGTCCGGAGGCTAGCGCGCGGCGTGCGTCGAGTCAGCCGTGGCAGGGGAGCGATCGTCAGGTTCGCGGGAGGGTCATGGCCCTCCTGCGTGGCTCGGATGCACCCGTGAATGTCACGGGCCACGCTTCTCTCTTGGACGTTCCACCGGGCCAACTCGACCGGTGCCTCGCCGCGCTCGTGGCGGATGGGCTCGCCCGGATCGTGTCGGAGGAACGCGGGACCTACGCGCTCTAGCCGGGAGCGCTAGAGCGAGGCCCCCTACAGCGTCAGGAGCATCCTCGTGTTGCCCAGGGTGTTCGGCTTGACCCGGGTGAGGTCGAGGAACTCCGCGACACCGTCGTCATGGCTGAGAAGAAGCTCGCGGAACACCTCCGGTGGCACGATGTCGGCACCCGCCGGCTCGAAGCCATGTCGCGCGAAGAAGTCCACCTCGAACGTCAGGCAGAAGAGGCGGGTGAGCCCGAGTTCGCGCGCGTGGGCGATCAGGTGCGTCAGCATCGCGTGCCCGACCCCCGTGTGGAGCCGGTCGGGGACGACCGCGAGGGTGCGAACCTCACCGAGGTCGTTCCACATGACGTGCAGGGCGCCGCATCCGACGATCTCGCCATCGGGAGTCAGGGCGACGACAAAGTCGCGGGTCGCCTCGTAGTAGGCGACGAGGTCGTGGGGAAGGAGAATGCGCCGACTCGCGTAGGCGTCGACGATCGCGCGGATGCCGAGGATGTCGGCGGGCAAGGCCGGACGAACGGTGACCTCTGCGGGAACGCTCATGGCGCTATGGTCCCACGCCACGGTAGGACGCAGCGCCAGCAGCGTCCGCACCGACGCTAGATGTCGTTCTCGTAGCGATCCGGGTTGGCGACGTGCGGCGTGGGGGAATTGGCGAAGCCTACCGAGACGTTGCAGAGGCTTCAGCCCGTCGGCGGGGTGAGAAGGCCGACGTACGGTCCGCGTCCGCTATGGTCGTCCCAGGCGATGAAGTCGCCGTTGATGTAGACGCGCCCGTAGCAGTCGAATTGCTCGAAGGTGTAGTTCTGACCGGAGTCCCGATGAATCAGGTTGAAGGAGAGAGAGGGAAAGCCCCCGTCCTCTGCTAAATCGTCGTTGGCATACGTGATTCCGATCCACTCGGAGGTCAGGACGACGGAGTCTATCCAGGAATCATCTGGAGGAGCGTCAAGCACCAAGATGTCGCCGGGGCTCTCAAGCGAGACGATGCCGGGGTGATCGCGATGCTTCATGTCGAGATCGCCAGCCTGGATGAGCAGGTCACTCCCACAGCGCGACGAGAAGCCGGGGGAGTAGTACGACGAGTTCGAGAACGGGATGCCGCTTCCCTCGATGACGACCGCATGATGGGGGTTCGTGACGTCGATTTGCACGGACTCGAATGTAAACGAATGGAGATACCTAACTCCCCAGAGCACGGGTCGGTCCGGTGTCGAAGCACAAGCATCGATGCCCAGGTCGCGCCAGTCGTCCTTGCCGAGCGGGAGCGAGGAGCGGCCGTCCGAGGAAGTCGCGAGGATAACGTACTGGTAGTAGTCGCTGTCGGACTCCAAGAGGTCGTAGTGCTCGGAGAAGACCAAGCCCTTTCTCTCAAGCCAGTAAGTGGTGTCCCCGACGAGCACCGCCGGAGAAAGGCGGCCCTCGGGAGCGGCATTGAGATCGAGGTACTCCCCCACTGTGGTGACGCTTGAGGACTGCGACAATCGATGGGTGTCGCGGTCCCAGAACGAGAAGTACGGGTCCTCTTCCCATTGAAGCCACTCATCAATCCACGCCAGTGTGGTTTCGCTCAAGAGGGTCCCCACCACACCCCAGGATTGGCCGGTCGTTCTCTCGAAGACGACGTCCCGCGAGCCATCCCGGAACTCGAGTACCAGCCCGAAGGGGTAGACCGAGTGGCCCTCCAGATCCACTGAACTCGTCCGATATGCGATCACGGCTTCTCCCTGTGGCCCAAGGGCGAGGAGGCTTGGGTGAGGAAGGCCCTCCCCCGGAGACGTGATTTCGGTAATCATGCCGTCCCCATAGACGGTCGGCGCCGGAGCGGGTGACGTGTGGCATGCCGAGGTGACCAAGGTGACGGTGAGGAGACCGACGAACTTGCGCGCATGCATGAGGCAACGGTATCGGGGTAACTCGGAGCGCGCGAGGGAAGCCGCGCTTACTTCTTGGCAGAGGCGTCCTTGGAGGCGTCCTTGGCGGCCTTGGCCTCCGCCTTCGTCACGATCTTTTCCGAAGCGGGGATGTCGGTCTTGTCGATGCCCTCGAACGTGAACTCGCCCAATTCGCCCGCGCCGACGGCGTCGACCTTGACGATCTGCCCAGCCACGATCTCGCCGAACAGGATCTTCTCGGAGAGCGCGTCCTCGATGTCCCGCTGAATCGCGCGACGCAGCGGCCGCGCGCCGAGCACGGGGTCGTAGCCCTTGTCGGCGAGCAACTGCTTGGCGGCGTCCGTCAACTCGATACCCATGTCCTTATCCCGCATGCGCTGGTCGAGGCGACCCACCATGAGGTCGACGATGTCGATGATCTCCTCGTGGGTGAGTTGCGGGAACACGACCACGTTGTCGACGCGGTTGAGGAACTCCGGCTTGAAGTGCTCCTTGAGTTTCGAGTTGACGAGCTTGACCATCTCGTCGTACGAGTACCCGGTCTCTTGAGCGACGGAGAACCCGGTGGCTTGACGCTTGGAGATGAGGTCGGCGCCCAGGTTCGTCGTCATGATGATGATCGTGTTCTTGAAGTTGATCTCGCGCCCCTGGGCGTCGGTCAACTTCCCGTCCTCGAGGATCTGGAGGAGCGTGTTGAAGATGTCGGGGTGCGCCTTTTCGACCTCGTCGAAGAGGACGACGCTGAACGGCTTGCGGCGCACCTTCTCGGTGAGTTGGCCACCTTCTTCGAAGCCGACGTAACCGGGGGGCGCACCGAAGAGGCGCGCGACGGTGTGCTTCTCCGAGTACTCGGACATGTCGAGCGAGATAAGCGCATCCTCGTTACCGAAGAGGAACTCGGCGAGGGCCTTGGCGAGCTCGGTCTTGCCGACGCCCGTGGGTCCGGCGAAGATGAAGGAGCCGCCGGGGCGCTTGGGGTCCTTGAGCCCAGCCCGTTGGCGACGGATCGCCTGCGAGAGCGTCTTGATTGCGGCCTCCTGGCCGACGACGCGCTTGTGGATCTCCTCCTCCATGTGCAGGAGGCGAGCGGACTCGTCGGTCGAGACGCGCGCGACGGGAACGCCGGTGGACATCGACAGAACCTCGGCGACGAGGTCCTCGTCGACGACGGCGGCGACGTCGAGGTCGCCGGACTTCCACGCCTGCTCCTTGGTCGAACGCTCCTCCGAGAGGCGCCGCTCGACGTCGCGGAGGCCAGCGGCCTTCTCGAAGTCTTGCTCGTCGATGGCCGCCTCCTTGTCGCGGCGAACGTTGGAGATCTTCTCGTCGAGGTCACGCAACTCGGGGGGAGACGTCATGCGGCGGATGCGCAGGCGGGCACCCGCCTCGTCGATGAGGTCGATCGCCTTGTCGGGAAGGAAGCGGTCGGAGATGTACCGGTCGGCCATCTGGGCAGCGGCGACGATTGCCTCGTCGGTGATCGTGACGCGGTGGAACGCCTCGTAGCGGTCGCGCAGTCCCTTGAGGATGTCGATCGTGTGGGCGAGCTCCGGCTCGGCCACCTGGATGGGCTGGAACCGGCGCTCAAGCGCGGGGTCCTTCTCCACGTGCTTGCGGTACTCGTCGAGCGTCGTCGCCCCGATGGTCTGGAGTTCGCCGCGCGCGAGCATGGGCTTGAGGATGGAGGCCGCGTCGATCGCGCCCTCGGCCGCGCCCGCGCCAACGAGCGTGTGGATCTCGTCGATGAACAGGATGATGTCGCCGCGTGTGCGAATCTCCTTGAGGACCTTCTTCAGGCGCTCCTCGAAGTCACCGCGGTATCGCGACCCGGCGACGAGCGAGCCGAGGTCGAGCGTGTAGAGGTGCTTGTCCTTAAGGGTCTCGGGAACATCGCCGCGCACGATCGCCTGCGCGAGTCCCTCGACGATGGCGGTCTTGCCGACGCCGGGCTCGCCGATGAGGACGGGGTTGTTCTTGGTGCGGCGCGACAGGACTTGCATCACGCGTTCCATCGTCTGCTCACGGCCGATGACGGGGTCGAGTTTGCCCTCGCGCGCCGCCTGGGTGAGGTTGCGGCCGAACTGGTCGAGGACGGTCGAACCGGCGGGTTGACCCTCGGACGGACCGACGCCAGCTGTGACCGGCTCCTTGCCCTCGTAACCGGAGAGAAGCTGGATGACCTGTTGGCGGACGCCTCCGAGGTCGGCCCCCAGCTTCCCGAGAACCTGGGCGGCAACCCCCTCGCCCTCGCGGATGAGCCCGAGCAGAATGTGCTCGGTGCCGATGTAGTTGTGGCCGAGCTGAAGAGCCTCGCGCAGCGAGAACTCCAGCACCTTCTTCGCGCGCGGCGTGAAGGGGATGTGTCCGGAGGGAGCGTGCGAGCCCTCGCCAATGATCTCCTGAACCTGTTCGCGCACGCCATTGAGGGAGATGTCCATCGCCTCGAGTGCCTTAGCCGCGACGCCCTCACCCTCGCGCACCAACCCGAGGAGAAGGTGCTCCGTCCCGATGTAGTTGTGATTGAGCATGCGCGCCTCTTCCTGCGCGAGCACAATCACTCGTCGGGCGCGGTCCGTGAAGCGCTCGAACATCCTGTCCTCCTCGGTTGGCTCTGGGCTAGGGCCCGGGCTTATACCCAGGCTAACCGTGGGAGCCCCGCAACCATGGCGATGTTCGCCACAGGCGTGAGAAGGTGACGAACCCGTCAGGAGTCGACAATGAGGGTCACGGGGCCGTCGCCCACGAGTTCGACGTCCATGTGGGCGCCGAAAACGCCCGACCCCACCTCGATGTCCCTCGCACGAAGGGCGTCAATCACCTCGGTGATGAGGGGTTCCGCCTCCTCCGCCCTCGCCGCACCGTTCCACGAGGGCCGCCGCCCCTTGGCCACGTCGGCGTACAGCGTGAACTGGCTAACGACGATGACCGGGGCGCCGACATCGACCACGGACGCCTGGTCGTCCAGAATCCTCAGTTCCGCGATCTTGCGGGCAATGACCTCCGCTTGGGCGGGGCCGTCACCCTTCGCGACACCAACAAGCGCGACGATCCCTTGGCGATCGAACGACGCCGTAACCTTCCCCTCGACCGTGACTGACGCTCGAGAGGCACGCTGGAGAACGGCGCGCACGCTACGAGGTTCCCTTCAGGAGCGGTCGTGGCGATTCGGAAGGAAGGTCGCCACCGTCCGCTGTGCAGCGGTTTCCCATGAGGAGGCCCTTGGTCGTGGGCCCTCGGGGTGGAGGTCGGTCGACGGAAACCCCATCCGTCCCGACGATCAGGACCTGGGACGCGGCAATGCCCTCACTCTCACCCGCGACGGTGAGCGTAGCGGAAGCGTCGGTTCCCCGCTTGACGAGGGCAAGGGCGATGGGTCCGGATTCGTAGTCGAAGGCAACCGAGGTCACGTGTCCGACGATCTCGTCGCCGAGAGAGACCGCC
Source organism: uncultured Demequinaceae bacterium (assembly GCA_964564915.1). Lineage (GTDB taxonomy): Bacteria > Actinomycetota > Actinomycetes > Actinomycetales > Demequinaceae > JAFGBM01. Next base: position 17,228 of record CAZMCU010000021.1, read on the forward strand.
GCGCCGCGCTCGGGAAGCACATGACCGGAGCCGTCGAGGTGAAGGAAGACGAGTCGACGCGGTGGACGCCCAACGTTGTGCACCTTGGCCACGGTCTCTTGGCCGCGGTAGCAGCCCTTGGTCAAGTGAACGGCGGTACGGAGCCAGTCGAACTCGTGGGGAAGCGCGGTGGCGTCCACCTCGGTCGCGGCCCGCGGCCGCCAGGCCCCGATGCGTGCGGCGTCCGAAGCCCACGTCCCTACCGGTCGGAGCCCCTCATCCAGCCGAGCCGCGGCTTCGCGCTCGAGACTCTCACGGGGAACGAGACTGAGCCTCCACCGCCACCCCTCGCCTGGGTGGGGGCCTGTTCCCGAATACGAGGTGCCTCCCGCGACGATCCCCGGCCACGGGTCGACCCAGGGGGGCGGGCCGGAGGCACGAGAGGGTTCGGGGGATGTATCTGCGATCGCGGCCCATTCGTGGGAGACGTCGGTTACCTCGACGCGAAGCGTGAACCGCATGCGTTCGAGGTGACCAGCGAGACCGGTGGGGCTTTCGGTGAGCAACCACGTCGTCGTGCCATCGTCGACGATTGCTGCGACGTGTTCGATCCTTCCCTGGGGGCTCAACACCATAGCCTCCACTCCGTGCCCTGCCTCAAGCGACGCGAGGTCCTGCGTCATGAGCGAGTGCAGCCAGGTCAGACGATCGGGGCCGGTGGCCGTCAGAACCCCAAGGTGCGATTGGTCGACGAACGCATGCCCCTCGATCAAGGCCTTACGTTCAGCCGCGGGGTCGCCGTAGTGCCAAGCGATTCCCGCGTCGGGACCCAAGGCGGAAACGGCTCCATCAAGATTCAGGAGGGGGCTAGGCATGTTGGTGAAACGCTCGATCGTCGACAAGCCTTCCTCAGGGGAAGCGATCACGGGGGCGGACCTTTCAGGACTTTCCAAGCGATGACGCTACACACCGTGAATATCGCAAGCCCCGCCGCGATGCCGAGAACCGCGAACGTCACCTCAAGAGCGTTCATGGGCTCATCGTAATCGCGTATGGCCACGCGCTCCCGGGAGGCGTCTATCCGACCAGGATGCGGCCCCCGATGTACACGAGCGACCCCGCGATCGTCACCGGGATGATCCCGGAGGCGATTGCCGCAAGCGGACTGGTATTGGAAACGTCCCGTCGCGTGAGTTCGTGAACCGTGACAAACGAGCAAGCGCACAGAAGGCCGACGAGGCCACCGCCGTACCACTCGATTGACGGGAAGACCGTCCCGCTCGCGGCGCCGAGGCTGGTTCCGAAGACGATGGCCGCGATCGTATTGAAAGTCATGTTCGGTGTCAGGGTCGAGAAAATCGCGGCGACGAAGAGTGCGGCGGCACCAGCGACCACGAGGTCTTCCGCTCCGGGGGTACGGGCGGCGGCGATCCACGCGGCACCGGACGCGGCGATGGTCGCGCCCGTGACGGTTGACGCGACGGCGGTGACGACCTGCCCTTGCGGACTGGGGTGCAGCACTTCCAGCACCATGGCCACGATCACGCTCGCGGCGAGCGCGATGACCATGTGCCGGAGGAATGGTTCGTCTTGGCCAAGGAGAACACCAACAGTCGCGAAGGCACCGCTCCCCAGAACCACGAAACTCCCCACGACCCAGTTGGGGGTCCACGTGAGGGCGGGCCACCCAATCGCGAGGAAGAACGAAGTGGCGAAAACAGCGATCGCCAGCCATTGGAAACCATAGACACCCCCGACCGCGATCGCGGCCGATGCGAGTGCGGCGGCCGTGGCCCTCGTCGAAGGGTTCATGGCGCACAGTGTCCCACGGTTCACGCCGGTAGAGTTGTCACCATTGGAGGTGGCGATGGCTGAGGTGCTCGTTCTGACGGCGTCCACGGAGGTCGCCTCTGACGTGCTGCCCGGGATCGCTCTCCTTCACCACCGTGTCCGCTGCCTTCTTCCCGAACCCTCCGCGCTCATCGACGTCATCGACGCGGACATCGTCCTCCTCGACGCCCGTTCCGATCTCGTTGGTTCGCGAGCGACGTGCAAACTTGTCCGGGCCACGGGAATCTCCGTCCCGCTGGTCCTCGTCCTCACCGAAGGGGGTATGGCGGTAGTGACGAGCGACTGGGGGGCCGACGACGTCATCCTGGCCTCTGCTCCACCGGCGGAGATCGAGACGCGGTTCCGCTTGGCGTTGGGCAGGGCGGGAGCGGAGGACCCACTCGCCAAGGCTTCGGAATTCACGTCGGGAGACTTGACCGTCGACGTCGGTGGCTACACCGCCCGACTTAAGGGTGCTCCGCTCGATCTCACGTTCAAGGAGTTCGAGTTGCTCAAGTACCTCATGCAGCACCCCGGGCGTGTGTACACGCGGGATCAGTTGCTTCAGGAGGTGTGGGGGTTCGACTACTACGGCGGTACGCGAACGGTCGACGTCCATGTGAGGAGGTTGCGCGCCAAGCTTGGTGCCGAACACGACCAGATGATCGGGACGGTCCGCAACGTTGGCTACCGTTTCGATCCTCCCCCCGCCGGTCAGCGAGTCGCGGTGAATGCAGCGGAGGGGACGGGCGATCCTTCGGTCTCGTAGGCTGGAACGTCGAGCGGTAGGGAGTGGGTCCGTGGTCATACGGCCAGCAAGGCGATTGTTCGGGAGGCTCGCGCCGTCGACGGAACGCACCCTCGTCGATCTTCTTCGAAGCGAGAAGCTCGGAGGGGCGCTCATGCTCGCGGCGACCGTGCTAGCCCTCTTCCTCGCCAACGGTCCGCTGGCCGATTGGTACCGATCACTCCACGAGGTCGTCCCTCTTCACGCGGTGGTGTCGCTCCCCACGGGTCGCGCGATTCACCTCAGCTTGACTCTTGCGCAGTGGGTGGAGGATGGCGTCCTAGCGATCTTCTTCTTCGTCGTGGGTCTCGAACTCAAGCGTGAGATCGTCGTGGGTGAACTCCGGCGACCATCGACGGCAGTGGTCCCCATCGTCGCGGCGATCGGAGGCGTCGTTCTCCCCGCCCTGACGTACCTTGCTGTCAACGCCGCGGACCCCGAGGGTTCGAGTCGGGGCTGGGCGGTGCCAACGGCGACGGACATCGCGTTCGCGCTCGCGGTTCTGGCGGTCGTTGGCCGTCGCCTACCGAGCAGCCTGCGGGCCTTCCTCCTGACCCTGGCGATCGTCGATGACCTCATCGCGATAACGATCATCGCCGTCGTCTACCCCAGTGGACTCGATGTCGTATGGCTCGTGCCCGCAGCGGTAACGCTTGCCCTGGTGGGTTTCCTCACCCATCGCCGGGTCACCTCGATCGCCATTCTCTTTCCCTTAGCCGCTCTCACCTGGCTCTTTGTCCACGAGTCGGGTATCCACGCAACAATCGCGGGTGTCGCCCTCGGGCTCGTCGTCCCCGCGACCAGGAAGGGCAAAGAACGCCGATCCCCCGTCGAGCACTGGGAACACATCTGGGGTCCCGTCTCGGCGGCCTTCGCGGTCCCGCTATTCGCGCTGTTCGCAGCTGGCGTCGTTTTTAACGGGTCTGCGGTTTCCGCGGCGTTCACCTCGCCGGAGTCGCGTGGAATCATCTTGGGTCTGGTGGTGGGGAAGCCGGTAGGCATCCTCCTGGCGACGATGGTGGTCGCGGGGTTGACGCGCGCCACCCTTCCACGCGGAGTCTCGTGGTGGGATGTCGTCGCGGTCGCGGTGATGGGGGGAATTGGGTTCACCGTGTCGCTCCTCATTGGGGATCTCGCCTTTGGCGACGTTGGGGTGGGGGCGGAACACGCGAAGGCAGCGGTACTGCTCGCCTCGATCGGAGCAGCGGCGATTGGCTCAACCCTGCTTGCCTGGCGGGACCGGCACCATGGAAGGCGCCTCGTTCCCTCGTCAGACGGTTGATGACGGGCAGAGTCCGTGGAGGACGCAGCCGTCGCAACCGGGATTTCGGGCGAAGCATCGGCGTCGGCCATGGAAGATGAGGAGATGGGAAAGCATCGTCCAATCCCGTTCTTCCACGAGAGCACCCAAGTCGCGCTCGACCGCCTCGGGTTTGTCGTTGACGGATAGACCCAAGCGTCGGGCGAGGCGGCCGACGTGGGTATCGACGGGAATGCCGGGCACGCCGAAAGCGTCGCCGAGCACGACGTTCGCGGTTTTCCGCCCGACCCCATGCAAGGTCACCAGGTCCTCCATCCGCGCGGGGACTACGCCGTTGTACCGTTCGACGAGGTCTCGGGAAAGAGCGAGGAGCGATTCGGTCTTGGCGCGGAAAAACCCCGTGGGCCGAACGAGATCCTCAACCCGCTCGCGGGGAGCGGCCGCGAGGGCGCGCGCGTCAGGGTAGGCGGAGAAGAGGGCGGGCGTGACCTGATTGACCCGGACATCGGTGCACTGCGCGGAGAGAACGGTTGCGACGAGCAACTCGAACGGGTTGTGGAAATCGAGCTCGCAGCGCGCGTCGGGATACTCCTTTCCGAGAAGAGTAAGGATCCGCTGGGTGCGTTCCTTGAGCGCCGGTGATGGCGGGCCTTCAGCGCCGGTCGCGATGGCCAGGGCATCGGAAGGGGTCATCCCCACAGCGTAGGCGAGACCTCAAGGGCCGCTTGCGCTTGCCGATACATGCGTTAGCGAAAGACTGCGAGAACGCGAAGGGGAGGCAGGCATGGCGACGGCCCAGGCCACGACCCTCATCGCCGACCTCCGACACCGTCGACGCGAGTTGCGCAGGGAGCTGGCGAGGGTGCGGTGGTGGCGGCGCCTCCTCCGTGCCCGACGCGAATTGGTGGTGGGACACCTTGCGGCCGCGACCTCCGGAGAGTCCGATTTGGACACCACGTGGGAGGCTCTCGCCGCGGACGCCCCCACGGAACGGGAGCTTTCGGCCGTTATTTGGCCGGAAGAGACGCTCCCAACCGTTGGCAGGCTTGAAGCGATCGACGCGATCGATTCTCGTTTGGACTCGTACGAACGCCGACTTTCTGCCAACCTTGAGGTAGTGACGGTACGCATGGTGGACGCCATGGGCGCCGCACGCTAGACGGAGAGGCAGACAGTGGCGCACGATCCCCTTGTTGAGGAGGCCGCCTTGCGGTCCTCCCTGCTCCTCAGTGGAATGGACACCGAGACGGCTCATTCCCTCATCGCCGTGATGGAGCGGCGCGAGTATGGCAAGGGCGAGGTCATTTTCTTTGAGGGCTCCTCAGACTCGTCCCTCTACATCGTGGTCAAGGGCAAGGTCAAGATGGGTCGGACCGCGCGCGATGGGAGGGAGAACCTTCTATCACTCTTAGGGGTCGGTGACATGCTCGGCGAGTTGAGCGTCTTCGACCCGGGGGTGAGGGTCTCCCGGGCGCACGTACCCGAGGACACCGTGGTGTACGAGTTGACCAAGGAGAGACTTGACGCCTGGCTCGACGAGCACATGACCGCATCCCGCTACCTCTTGCGCGCTCTTGCGAAGAGGATTCGCCGGACCAGTATGACGATGGCGGACCTCGTCTTCACCGATGTTCCCGGTCGCGTGGCGAAGGCTATCCTCGACCTGGGTCACCGCTTTGGCGCCGCGGACCGAGGTCACGTTGTCGTCCGTCACGGGCTGACGCAGGAAGAACTGGCGCAACTGGTCGGGGCCTCACGCGAGACCGTCAATAAGGCCCTTGCGGATTTCGCCGGGCGCGGATGGATCGACGTGCACATGGGGTCAGTCGTCGTTTACGAACCGGATCGGTTGAGAGCCCGCGCCCGCTAGTCGCCTAGTGGTTCGGCAGGATCGTGGCCTGAATCTCGATTTCGACGGGTGCGCCGAGGGGCAGACTAGCGACGCCGACCGCCGCCCGGGTGTGGCGCCCTTTTTCCCCAAACACGGCGACGAGAAGATCGCTCGCGCTGTTGACGACCGCAGGTTGTGCCGTGAAGCCCGAGGACGACGCGACGTACCCAACGACGCGCACGATGGTGTCGATGCGATCGAGTCCCCCACACACCGAGGCAATCGCGGCAAGAGCATTAAGGGCGGCGACGCGGGCACACTCGGCGGCCACCTTGGGGGACACTTCGTCTTTGCGCTCTCCCACCAGCCCCGTTGCGAGAAGGCGTCCTTCGACGATGGGAAGTTGCCCCGAGGTCCAAACCATGGTGTCGACCACGAGGGCGGGAACGTAGCTGCCGACGGGTGTAGCGACCGCGGGAAGGCTCAAGCCGAGCGCGGCCAGGCGCTCCTCAGCGGTCACCTACTGTTCCTTCTCTCGCTTAAGGTAGGCGACAAGGCCACCGGTCGGGCCGACCACCACTTGGACGAGTTCCCACCCGTCTGCTCCCCACTGATCGAGAATTTGCTTGGTAGCGTGATCGATGAGGGGAACCGTCGCATACTCCCACGTCCTCATGGGGCGAGCCTACCGCTCGGGGGTGAAACGGGACCCGGTCGTCGTTCGTTATGGTCACGACGTAAGGTGGTGGCATGTCTCGACGAAACTCGTCGTCTCGGCGGGCGACTCCTCTTCAGATGCTCACGGCACTGGTGGGATTCGTTGCACTGTCGCTGGGCTCTGGGTTCCTTGCCGCTGGCCTTATCCTTCCCGCGGCGGCGGTGACCGGTCTAGCGGCTAAGCACACGATTGAGCTCTTCGACGACCTTCCTTCTTCACTCAACCACGTCGACTTGCCCCAGCAGTCGAACATTTACGCGAGCGACGGGACTACCCTCATCGCGACATTCTTCACGCAGAACCGAGTGGTCGTGCCACTTGAGGACATCTCTCCGTGGATCCAAAAGGCCGTCGTCGACATCGAGGATCACCGATTCTGGCAACACAACGGCGTCGACGGAGAGAGCCTCGTTCGAGCGATCTTCCGCAACGCGTCGTCGGGAGACACGCAAGGGGCGTCAACATTGACCCAGCAGTTGGTCAAGAACACCCTCATCAACGACGCCCTCGCGCGGGGCGACGACGAGGCGGTGAGGGCGGCGACCGAGATATCGGTTAGCCGCAAACTTCACGAGGCCAAGCTCGCCCTCGCCCTCGAAGAGTTCTATAACTCGCAATACGGTAACGACTGCGGCGACTCGGATCCCCACGTCAATTGCGGCAAGGAGCGGATCCTCGAGCAGTACCTCAACATGGCGCAGTTCGGGAAGTCCATCTATGGGGTCGAGACCGCGGCGCAGGTGTACTTCGGGAAGACGGCGGCCGAGCTTAACGCGATTGAAGCGGCCACGATCGCCGGAATCACTCAGAACCCCTACAAGTGGGATCCGCTGCGATTCCCCGAGAACACGCAGATCCGCAGGGATCAGGTCCTGCTGGCGATGCTGAACTACGACCACATCACACAAGCGGAGTACGACGAGTACGTCGCGACCTCCGTCGAGGAAACGCTTGATGTCCATCCGCCTCACTACAGTTGTGTCGCGTCGGTCGATGCCCCCTTCTTCTGTGACTACGTCACCAAGGTCATCGCGCACGACCCGTTCTTTGCGGGTCAGGGTGAGCAGTACTTGTACGAAGGCGTCGACATCGTCACCACGCTCGACATCACCAAGCAGCGGATCGCCAACGAGGAACTGCAGGCTTCGCTCCCGATGGATGATCCAACGGGTTTCGCCGACGCGCTCGTCGCCGTCGATCCCACAAACGGGCATATCGTGGCGATGGCGGAGAATCGGATCTTCGACCCTGGGGCAGATGGGGAACCGGGTCGCACCGCGATCAACTACGCGGTCGATAACGAGTACGGGGGGTCTCGAGGTTTCTCCCCAGGATCAACGTTCAAGGTCATCATCTTGGCGACGTGGTTGAATACCGGTCGGACGCTTGAGCAAGCCATTGGTGGAAATCGGCGCGAATGGAAGTCGAACTCGTGGACCGCGAGTTGTATCGGTCCCGCACCGTTCGCTGGCCAGCGATCGTGGAAGCCCGGTAACGCCGAAGGCGAGTCGGTCGAACAGCTCAGCGTCTTGGCGGCTACGGCGGAATCGATTAACACCGCGTACGTATCCATGGCGAATCAACTCGATTTGTGCGATGTCGCAACCATGGCCGCCAACATGGGATTTGTTCGCGCGGATGGCCAGCCGTTCGAGACGGTGCCGTCGATTTCGCTCGGAACTCAGAACGCCTCACCGCTGACGATGGCGGTGGTCGGTGCCACCATCGCGAACCATGGGGTCAGGTGCGAGCCTCGATCGATCATCTCGATCACGAAGCGGGACGGAACCCCGATCGACGTTCCACCGGATTCTTGTGTTCGCGTCATGCGGGAAGACGTCGCGCGCGGCGTGGAGTTTGCCATGACCGAGGTCGTGAGGTGGGGGACGGGCACCCACGCCCAACTGAAGGGTGGCCGACCCGCTGCGGGCAAGACGGGAACGTCGCAGAACAACGCCCACTCCTGGTTCCTCGGATTCACCCCCCAACTGGTCGCAGTGACATGGCTCGGTGATCCCGATCAGGACACGCCGATGCAGTTCATGACGATCAACCACGTGTTCTACAAGTACGTGTGGGGGAGTTCGATCGCAACCCCCTTGTGGAAGCACTTCATGGACCGAGCACTTGCGGGAGAACCGATTCTGGCCATGCAGCGTTCAGAACCGTCCACGTTGGGTGCGTGGCAACTCACGGTTCCCGAGGTTCGAGGCGAGACGCTGGAAGACGCGAAGAACATGATCAACGACGCGGGGTACATGTGGGAGGTCGACCCAATCGCGATCTACGATGACACACAGAAACCGGGCACGGTTATATTCCAGTCCGTGGAAGCTGGGGAGCATCTTCAGCCTGGCGCACCGATCGCGATTGCTGTCTCGAGGAATTCCTTCCCGGGATGGTGGACCGTATGGCCCGAGGAGTGGGATCCGTGTGTAGCTCCCTCGGACTGGTGGGGGTCAACGTGGCCACCGGATTCGTCCGCGTGGGGTCCCGCAGAGGGATGGAGTTACGCGGGGTGCTCCGTTCCCGAGCCGAGTCCAAGCCCGAGTCCGAGTCCGACCCCCTCCCCGACGTAGCCGAGGGCGTTTTCGAATGGCGCCGTGGCTTCTTGCTGGCGTAGGTGGGCTCGCGCTCGCGGGCTTCATGTGGGGGTGGATCGAGGCAAGGCTATTCGTGGTTCGCCGAGTCAGTGTTCCCGTCCTGCCTCCTGGAGCGTCGCCCATCCGTTTGCTTCATGTCTCCGACTTCCACCTCGTTCCGCGCCAACATCGAAAGGCTCGGTGGATTCGGCGGCTGGCGCACCTGGCACCTGACCTCATTGTCGACACCGGCGATAACATCGCCGACGCTCGGGGCGTGCCCGCGCTTATCGAAGCACTCGGCCCGCTCCTCACGTTGCCGGGTGTGTTTGTGAATGGTTCGAACGACTACCTTTCCCCGAGACCCCAGAACCCGTTCACGTACTTTCGAGGACCAACGAAGGATGGCGGTCGACGCGCAACGCTTCCAACAGACGCCATGGTGTCGGCATTCGAGCGAGCGGGTTGGCACAATGCCGGGAACGCCCGCGTCCACCTGAACGTCAAGGGGGTCGAGATATCGCTCGTCGGGGTTGACGATCCCCACATTGGTCGAGACCGCATGCCACCGGCCTCGAAGACTCGGGGCGTCATCCACATTGGGGTCGCCCATGCGCCGTATCGCAGGGTATTGGCGGCCTTCCAGGAGGATGGAGCCCAACTGGTCCTCGCGGGGCATACCCATGGGGGGCAAGTGAGAGTGCCGGGCGTCGGGGCGTTGGTGACCAACTGCGACCTCGACCGCCAACGGGCGCGGGGCCTTAGTGGCTGGCCGGGGGCGCATCCCGACGAGCCAGGCGGACAGGGTTCACTCTGGCTTCACGTTTCCGCGGGTGTGGGGACGTCGCCGTACGTCGCGTTACGTTTTGCGTGTCGGCCGGAAGTGACCATACTCGACCTCACGGTTCGCGACGAGGAACGGGCCGACTAGCTAGATTGGCGAGCCGACGTTACGTGTCGGGTCTCCGGTTCGGCTATTCTGGGCTGGCTCCGCCGTGCGCGGAGGGCATCTCGGGGTGTGGCGCAGCTTGGTAGCGCGCTTCGTTCGGGACGAAGAGGCCGCAGGTTCAAATCCTGTCACCCCGACTGAGCGAGCGCGAGACGAGAGCTTGCTCTCGTCATCGCGCGAACGAGGGGTACTAGTCCGTTAGCGCGATCCCGAGGCGAGGAGCGAGGAGCCGCGCG
>CAZMCU010000022.1:0-1597 GCA_964564915.1 uncultured Demequinaceae bacterium
TGTGGCAGGGAGCGGAGGACGAGTCGAGGGCCAACACTCGGTCGGCGCAGTTGCAGACGGTGTTGACGGCAATCGCAGCAGCGCTCGTCGTCGCAGCATCGTTCGTCATCGCCCTCCTGATTGCCCGTCGTATCGTCCGCCCGCTCCGACGCCTCACCACGACAGCGACGGCCGTCCGACAAGAACTACCCCGTCTCGTGGAACGCGTGGCGCTACCGGGCCAGACGGTCGACGTCTCCGAGGTCCAGATCCCCGTCGAGTCGTCCGATGAGGTGGGTCGACTCGCGGAGGCGTTCAACGCGGTCAACGCGGCGACTCTTGCCATCGCTGGCGAGCAGGCCGCACTTCGCGGTTCCATCTCCGAGATGTTCGTCAACGTCGCCCGACGCGACCAGGTGCTCCTCAACCGCCAGTTGGCATCAATCGACGAAATGGAGCGGGCGCAGGACGATCCCGAGACTCTGACGCGGCTGTTCGCCCTCGACCACCTCGCGACCCGGATGCGCCGTAACTCGGAGTCCCTCCTCGTCCTCGCAGGTATCGACACGGGGCGTCGCATGCGTCGCTCGATGCCGCTTTCCGACGTCATCCGAACGGCGTCGTCCGAGATTGAGCTCTACGAACGCGTGCAATTGGAACTCGACGCCGACCCCGAGATGGTGGGGCACTCCGCCCTTACCGCAGGCCACCTCTTTGCGGAACTTCTCGAGAATGCGACGGTCTTCTCCGATCCCGGAACCCCGGTCGTGGTGAGGACCAGCAGCAAGGGCGACAGCATCGTCGTTGAGATCATCGACCAGGGGATCGGGATGACCCCGGAGGAGCTTCACGAGGCGAATGCCCGTGTCATGTCGACCGCTGCATCGGAGATTCTCGGTGCTCAGCGCTTGGGGCTCTTCGTTGTCGGTCGAATCGCGCGGCGACTCGGGGCCAAGGTGGAGATCGTGAGCGAGGAGGGGAAGGGGGCAACGGCCATCGTCTCGATGCCGATGAGCCTTTTCGATACATCGGCGAAGCCAGAGACGGATCATGGCGCATCGTCCGCCGTCGACACGCACCTACGCGTTCCTGTCGCCCTCATCGGTCACGACGCCTCTGAGGAAGAGATGGATGAGTACTCCGTGGACGTGATGACGCCCGCGATCACGGGAGCAGGACGCCGAGCAACGCCGGTGGAAGAGGACGAGGGGCCTGACATCGAAGCCCTGATCCAGGAAGACGCCGAAACCGCTCCCGAGAGCGCCCCGGTCGACATTGAGGAGCTTACGGAAGGAAGAACGGCCAAGGGCCTTCCCTCCCGCCGTCGTCGTTCGGGGGGCACGGCGGAGGCGAAGCCAGAGACGGGAAGCGTCCTCGGGCTGCCGGAGCGCCCGACATCGGGTCAGTTGGAGCAGTTGAGTGCCTCCCATGGCGGTGACTTCGTTCCCGGTGGGGGCGAGGAGACGGGGATCCCGAAATCAGCCGAGCAACGTTCTGCGATGTTCCGCGGATTCCGAGCGCGTCGGGAGGACGAGGGCGCTCAACTCGAGGTCGATGCCGAGTCCCTGGGCCAGGCGGCCCGGCGTGATGCTATCGCTCCTGACGTCGAGCCGTCGTT
>CAZMCU010000022.1:1697-6464 GCA_964564915.1 uncultured Demequinaceae bacterium
CGCTACCGGTTGCGATCGAACCGGAGGAACTGGCGATCGAGGTTCCGAAGGTAGAGGAGTCGTCCGAAGGCGCCGTACCGCTCGATGAGCCCGTGGGTGACGACGGCCCCGCTTGGAATGCCTCCTCGTCTCAGGGATGGGGAATCAGCGCGGGTTTCGACCACGGGACGAATGACGATGCGGCCGCGCCTTCTCTTGGCTCAAGCGGAGAACCCGTCCCCGATCTTGAACCGAGCGCACCGGCCGAAGCCGAAGTGGAGTGGACCGTCGCCGTGGATTCCGCGAAGGTGGAAGACACGGCCGCTTCGGTCGCGGACGAAAGCGCACCGGAGGTCGCCGGGGACGTGATCCCCGTGGTTCCATCGTCTTTCACCTGGGACGCTATCCCAGCCGGTGACGAGGAAGAGACCGCGGGGGGAGGTTCGGAGGAAGGGCCGGCAGAGGACTTCGTTGCGGAACCCTTCGAGAGTGTCGTCGAGGGTGGGGAAGACGTCTCCGCCGAGATTCCTGGTGAGGGTCGGGTGGAGGATCTCGCCGACGGCAGCGATGTCGTTCCCGTCCCCTTCGAGCAGCTTGCCACGGGAGCGGTCCCGGAAGTGCCCACGAAGGAGAAGGCAAAGAAGGCTCCTAAGGCTCCGAAGGTTCCGAAGGCTCCGAAGGCCGCGAAAACCCCGAAGGCTCCGAAAGAACGCCACTCCCTGTTCGGACGGAAGAAGGGCAAGGAAGAGGAGGCGCCAGCCGACCTTGCCCCCTTCGCTCCCCCAACGACGGAGTCGCTCTCGACGGAGGCGGTGGCGCCTGATGTCCAGGAGGCCCAGGCGGCTCCTGCCCAGGGGTGGGATGTCGCGACCCCGCCGGAGGCGACTCCCGCGACAGACGAGTTTGGTATGGGCGAGTCAGTGCCGACTCCGCAATACGACGAGTGGGGACTTCCCATCTCAACGGAGCAGGGTGGGGTCGAAGGTGTGGAAGCCGAGGCTCCCTCCGTTCCGATGTACGACGAGTGGGGGTTACCCGTCGTCGAGTCGCCTTCGGAGGGGGGCGACCTTGACTTGCCGTCGGAGGATGTCGCTCCGGCACCACGAATCGACCTCGGGATACCGGACTTCGATGCGACTCCCGACCTCAACGTTCCGCCCCTAACCGATGAGTTCTCGATCCCTTCGACGGAAGATTCGGTACAGCCTGGTCTGCCCGTACCGTCCGTGAGTGACGAAGCCCCGTACGTCATCGACCACTCCACTCCCGTACCGGAAGTCCCGCCAGAATCGGGTGAACCGCAGCTCCTTCCGGATCTTCCCCTGTACGGCGCCGAACTTCCTGGACAACCGCTTTCGGGAGAGATCCCGGACCTTACCGTTGAGCCCGTTTCTGGTGAGGTTGAACTTCCCCCGACATCGGAACCGTGGCAAGGGGGAGAACCCGCATCGCCGACCGTTGCGGAGCCGATTCCTTCGGCGCCTGAACCCGTCGGAGAAGTCCCAAGTTTTGATGCGGTTATTGGCGGAGGCCCCGACATTCCATGGACGGAGGACGCCCCTCCGACCGTTGCACCGGAGATCCCCTGGGCGGGGGGAGAGACGCCCGAGATCTCCTATCCGGCGTACGCGGCAGGGACACCCTTCGGCTCGACTCCCGATCAACCGTACCCGGGTGAAGTGCCGCACGTATTGAGGCCGGATGAGGACGCTGGCAGCGAAATTCCGGGCCTTGAGCCAGAACCCGTCACCCCGGTCGAGGATGTCAACCTGCCCGACCTTCCCCCGCCGCCCATGCCCACGGCTGACTTCCCGCCACCGGCGATGCCGGGAAATGAGGCCGAGGCCTATGGAGCCCAAGGCTATGAGGGGGAGGCTTACGGAGCCCAGGACTACGGGGCCGCGACGTACGGGGCTGAAGCCTACGGTGCGGCCGCGCAGGCCTACACGATGGACGAGTTCGCTCAGCCGTATGGTTGGGAGACCGCCGGAGCGAGCGCCCTAGCGGCGACCGTCGATACCGGAGACGGGGGATACAGCCCCGAGGCCTTTGTTGCCCCAACCGCACCGCCACCGCCAGATGGCCTCGAGGCGGAGATGGCTTCCGAGGTATTCTCCGAACTCAGTTCGTTGACGACGGAACGTCCCAAGGTGCAGCGCACGCGTGCGGGGCTTCAGAAACGAAGCCGGGTTCCTGGCGCGACGGAGCCCACGCCCATCCCGGACATTGAACCCAAGCCCGTCGCTCGTGACGCCGAAGCAGTTCGCGCTAACTTCTCCAACTTCCACTCAGCGACGAGGGGCGCGAGAGGCGATGTTGGAGATTCACCACACATCCATGGCACGCCGCCCGATGAGGTGACACCATGAGACACGCACAGAAATCACCATCCCCCATCGGGGGAATGACCAAGGAGGACCAGTGACCGCGCTCAGTACTGAGGCCACCAACTTTGGGTGGCTCCTGGACAACTTTGTCCAGACTGTCCCCGGCACTCGCCACACCCTTGTCGTCTCCGCGGACGGCCTGCTCATGGCGATGTCGAAGAACCTCGACCGAACCGGTGGCGACACGCTCGGCGCCGTCGTCTCTGGGATGTCGAGCTTAACGCGAGGGGCCGCTCGCCAGCTCAAGGCAGGGGAGGTGCGGCAGTCGATCATCGAGATGGACGAGTTGTTCCTCTTCCTCATGAGCATCTCAAACGGATCAATCTTGGCTGTGGCCGCGGACGCGACGTGCGACGTTGGCCTTGTTGGATACGAAATGACGCTTCTCGTCTCCCGGTTCGAGAACGTTCTGACGCCCACACTCATTACCGAGTTGCGCCAGAACTTGCCGACGGATGGCGCGACGCGCACGGCGTCCTGAGGAGGATCGCATGACCGACGACTTTGCCCCCTCCGTCCTCAATGGCGAGGACGAGGCGTACACCGTGCGTCCCTACGCGGTGACGGGTGGGCGTATCTCGGGGGAGGCCGATGGCCTTCCCATTGAGGCCCTCGTTTCCTCAACGGACGAGGGCAAGAGCTTGAAGGGTCTCACTCCCGAAAGGAAGAAGATCATCAAGTTGGCGGCGGAGGAGTTTATGTCCATCGCCGAACTTTCCGCCCACTGCAAACTCCCACTGGGAGTCATTCGTGTATTAGTCATGGACATGGCGGATACTGGTTACCTGACCATCCACACCACGACGTCTCTCAACAGCACTGTTGAGGATCGAAGTGGTATCACCCTGAGTCTGTTGGAGAGTGTTCTCGATGGCATCGCAGCCCTCTAGCGCCACTGGTACCGAAGATAAGGCGCACGTCGCCCCCACCGTGGTCAAGATCGTGATCGCGGGTGGATTCGCGGTCGGAAAGACCACCTTCATTGGCTCGATCTCGGATATCGATCCACTTAACACGGAAGCCGCCATGACCGAGCACTCCGTCGGCGTCGACGACGCCGGGGGGCTGACGGCGAGGAAGACCCACACGACGGTTGCCATGGACTTCGGTCGGATTGCGCTTCCTGGCGCGCTCTGGCTCTACCTCTTTGGCACACCCGGCCAGGATCGGTTCCTCTTCATGTGGGACGACCTGGTTCGGGGCGCGATCGGTGCGGTGGTTCTTGTCGACACGGAACGGCTTGACCAGTGCTTCCCGGCTGTCGACTATTTCGAGGGCAAGGGTATTCCGTTTATTGTCGCGGTGAACTGCTTCGACGGTGTCGCTCGGCACCAACTTGAGGATGTCCGTGAGGCTCTTGGGCTCAGCCCGGAGGTGCCCCTGATCTACACCGACGCTCGCGAGCGCTCCGCGACCAAGCAGGCTCTCATCGCCGTGGTGCAACTCGCGATGGAGCGACTCAAGGACTAGGGTTCCCGAAGTCCACGGTGGTGTGGGCGCGCTGATGACGTCATGCGTGACCCGTTCGCGCTAGCCCGGCTAGTCTGGAACGCGTGATCTATCTCGATGGCTCCGCGTTGTGCCGTTTCTTGCCTGGAGTGCGGCACGGGGAGGCGTGGCGCGAGTGGGTTAAGGCCCACAAGGGCGAAATCGTGACGTCTCAACTCAGCTTGACGGAGTTGCGTCAAGCGGCGGCGTTGTACCCCCGGGAGGCGCTGGATGAGGTCACAACGATTGTCGATGAGGTTCGTGACACCGTCCCCTTGATTCGCTTCAGCGATAACAACGTGACCATCTCCAGCCACGCGACGGCGGTTCTCAAGCCGTTTGCCGCGCTTCACATCGGAGCGGCCGCAGGTGATGAGAAGGTGGACGGGATTGCCACCTACGATCCTTCGTTGGCACACGTAGCGGAGATCTACCGTCTCAAGGTTGTCACGCCCGGCCTCAATGCGAAGTGGTATCTGGACTTTGAGGGGCCAGTCGAGGGTTGGACGCCCATCGCCCTCGATGCCCCTTACGACCCAGGAGGGGAATACGCGATCGCACCCGCGGAGAGGCGTCCCGATGAGTATGAGAGGGCGCTCCGCGAAGTCGAGGAGCGTGCGGCGGCAGCCAAGGCGGAACCGAAGGAAGAGGTCGAGGTCATTCGCCTAGAAACCGAGTCTTTGGGCGCGGGCCTCGGTGAGGACGACATCCTTCGCGAGACCACGGCGACCTGGGAACTTACGGAGGACGGCGACTTCGTCCCAACGGAGTCGACCGTAAAGACACCCGACGCCGACGACGGCAGGTCGGCGCCCCAAGAAACTGCGGAGCCTTCCCTGCCGGTCATCGAGGTTTCCGAGCCGGCAGATGCCAGTCAGGAGGGCCTGGTGGTGCCGGAGCCGGTATCGGAGAG
>CAZMCU010000022.1:6564-13936 GCA_964564915.1 uncultured Demequinaceae bacterium
CCGGTGGTGCCGGAGCCGGTATCGGAGAGCCCGGTAGTGCTCGAACCCGTTCAGGAGACACCCGGAGACTCGGTGCAGACGACAAGCGTGAACGAGGCACCGAGCCCACCGTTGGCTCAACCGTCGAGCGTGGCCGAAACCCCCGCCGAGGAAAGCGAAGCATCGAAGCGGCGGGCGGAGATGATCGCGAGGTTGGGAGCCTACACCCCGAAGGTGGAAGCGTGGCGTGACGCCGAGGGTGCGGAGATGGCTACTCCGGCCGCACCGAACGCAGCACAACCCCTTCCAACGCCGGAACCGATTCCAGCACCGAAGCCGACCCCCGCCGCGCCCCCCGCACCCCCCGCGCCCCCTGCACCTACCGCGCCCGAGGCACCTGCCGTGACCGTTCCCGAGCCGGTGCAACCTCCCCAACCGACTCCCATGCCGGAACGCCCCGTCGTGCCCGTTTCGACGGCCGCTCCCGAACCCTCGACCGAGCCTCCTGTCGCCCCGGTTCCCGATCGGGCGAGGGGAGTCGTTCCTCCGGTTTCGACACCGGGAGCGCGGCCGTCAGGTCCCATGGGAGAGCCAGTCTTCCGTCCGATGATGGAGCAGGGGGTGCAGGGTTCGGCTCAACGCGGCACCCCTCGAGCATCGACCGAGGCTCCCGGTGCGTCACAAGTTCCACTTCCGTTGCACGTCGAGTTCGACGAGCGGCAGTCGTACGCTCCTTCCCGCATCGAAACATCGGGAGCGCGGCCGTTGCCGGGTTCGCACCCGTTCGCACGGGCAGGTCAGACAGAAGCGATGGCAGCTCCCCCGGTGCCGATTCAGCGTGTTCCCGCCCTTGAGCCATTGTCGGAGGAGCCCCCACCGTCGAAGCCCCTCGCGACACCCTTTGTCGAGAAACCCATACCCGAGGATGAACCGAAGCCTCCGGTCGAGGAGGAGAAGGGTTCCCGCCGGCGTCGTGGAAAGGCGAAGGATCAGAAGAAGGCGGACAAAGGCGAGGTTGCCACTCCCCCATCGGAGCAGGGCGAGGGGGATGATCCGGGATGGCGCCTCGATGACATCCTCGGCCCCGGTGGCGGAAAGAAGTAGGCCCCGGCTGGCACAATAGCGGTCGAGGAGAGTTGACCGAGCGGCCGAAGGTGACGGTCTTGAAAACCGTTGAGGCGTCATGCGTCTCCGAGGGTTCGAATCCCCCACTCTCCGCTGATGGCGTCCTCCGCCGTCGTGTCGGAGCCGACGTTGGCGCGGGCGACGGGCGCCGGGTAGTCTGTGGTGGCGTTCCTGGAGACGTCGCATAGTACGGCCTAGTGCGCGGTCCTGCTAAGACCGTGAGGGTGTTAAAGCCCTCCGTGGGTTCAAATCCCACCGTCTCCGCTCAGGTGGGAAAGGGGGATCATTCCCTCACGTCCGATTCCGTTCGACGACCGCGGGTCGGATCGCTCGTGGCCAGCACTCGCGACGGCTATACTCGTGACTCGGCTTGCGCCGTGCGCCCGTAGCTCAACGGATAGAGCATCTGACTACGGATCAGAAGGTTGGGGGTTCGAATCCCTTCGGGCGCGCTTGTTCGGCAGAGGGTTCGACTCCGCCATTCGTGCTCGGGGGGCTGACGATCGGGGATTCTACGGGTTCGCCGTCCTCCCCGAGGTCGATGCGCCGGGACTCTCCCCGGCTTTCCACCACCACGGACGCGGCGATTTCACGGCCCTCCGGGGCCAACCGTATGGTGAGGCGTCCTTGATCCACGTTCCTCAGCGATTCGGTGACCCTAGCGGCGAGCAGACGCATGGCGGAGTCGGTGGGCAAGCCGCCTCCTCGGTCGTCGAGGAGTGTCACGTCTACGCCCCTGCGCCGAGCTTCCGTTGTCGCCTTGACGATCTCGGGAAGATGCAGCCCGCGAGCGCGCACGCTGTCGCGGAGCGTCGCTTCCGCAAGAAGATAGTCGATGCGATCGGAGTCGGTGACGGTGACCGAGCGTGAGATTCTCGCGAGGAGAGGTGTGGCAACCTCCGACAACTCGGCTACCCTCTCCCGACGAATGTCCTGCTCGGCGTCGGCGGTCGCGGCGGCGGCGGCCAACGAGACCGACCGAACGTTGAGGCTATTGATGCGTTCGGACGCCCGAACCAGAGCGCGAGCGAACAGCGTTCCGACGAGGAGAATTCCCGCGTGGGTTTGAAGCATGCTCAGTCCGTCGAACGGACTGCGACCGACATCGAGGACCCAGACTTCGGTAATCGCGGCCATTCCCAAGAACCCTAGCCAAGCCGAACCCGCGCGCCCGCGTAGCGCCAGGAAGAACAGAAGCCAGGTATTGGCCCCGTGGTGCCACGCTTCGCGACCGATGTTTCCCTCGGGGGCGAGTTGCCACGAGATCAGCGCAGTGGAGGTGAGAACGGTCGCGAGGATCCCGAGGGTCCACTTAAGGGGGAAGGGATCCTTGTGGGGAAGGGCGAGGGGGATCGCGGCGGCCGAAACGATGATCATCGCGGTGATGCTCGGCCACGGGGACGTGACGGCATCGAGGGTTGACAGGGTGAAGGCGGCGTTCCCCGCGGCGAAGAGGCCGAGGATGACGCGGACACCAGGACGTCCGATACCCAGGAGGGTGCTGACGTCCGTCGGGCGGACTTTCGGGCTTGCAGGCGTCGCGCTCATCGGGACTTCACCCACACGAGGGTCACGGTGGTCCCCCTGCCCGGATGTGCGTCGATCTGGGCGCTGCCCCCGGGGAGGAGGCGCATCCTTTCGAAGATGCTCACGCGAATCCCGAGTCGCCGGTCGTTGACGGAACGGAGGTTGAAGCCGCGACCCGTGTCCTGAATGGTCGCTAGCACCCCAGAATCGGACAGCTTGACGGTGACGATCCTCTGGATGTACTCGTCGGCGACACCCGCGTGAAGCACGCTATTGCGGACGGCCTCCGACATCGCCTCCGTCATCGCCTCGATCACCGCAGCGGGGATGGGAGCCTCGCCTTGACTGGAGTGCCAGAACTCGACCTGCGCGGCCGTGTCGGTGACCGCGGCACGAAGCGCGGCGATCGCCTCCGCCCTCTCGTAGTCGGGGGCCTCATCGGGATCGATCGATAGCGTGGCGATGCTCGCGAGGGCCGACTCCGCCTGCTCGGCAAGCCTTCTTGAGGGGACCTCGCGGCTCGCGACAAGCAAGACGGACATGATGTCGTCGTGGATGATCGCGTCGATACGGGCTTGTTCACGTTCCCTCGTACGCTTGGTCGCCTCAATCGACGCGTTAGCCCGAGCACGGGCTGCGAAGAGGTCCTGTTGGTCCGCCGCCTGAACGAGTGCAAGCGAAG
The DNA here is from genome assembly GCA_964564915.1 of uncultured Demequinaceae bacterium. Lineage (GTDB taxonomy): Bacteria > Actinomycetota > Actinomycetes > Actinomycetales > Demequinaceae > JAFGBM01. Next base: position 9,878 of record CAZMCU010000022.1, read on the forward strand.
CGGCGATGAGGATGGTGCAGAAGACCAGAGCACCCACGCCATCCAGCATGCTCAACCGTGCTTGGTTTCCGGTGGTAACCCAACCGATTCCCGCGACGATGACGCCTTGGAGCGCGCCATAAAGGAAGGCGATTCGATGGCGGACGAGCACGGCCGTCATGACCGCTTGAACCGCGTTAACCCCCCACATCCAGGGGGCCTTCTGATCGGCCATCTGGTTGACGGTCATGGCGGGAAGCCAGAGGAGTTGAAGCGCAACGAAGAAGATCACCGTAAAGGCGGCAAGACCGTTGAGAGCGTGGAGGGGAAGCACCCAGGCGAAGATGACGAACGAAGCGGGGATGACGATTCCCGCCGCGATGGCGGCGACAGCGAACACGGGGTTGAGTTCGGATGACTGACTCGCGGCTTTCGAGGCTAGAAGGAGTCCAAAGACGATCCCCCCGAGTCCGGTACCCATGTAACACACCCGCTGGACGCGCTCCCGGGCGCGGTGGAATCCAACGGGTGTGGCGCTCACTCCGGTCCCTCCAGCAGGCCATCCTCGAGGGCGCGACGGAAGAGATCGACCCTGGACTGGGCTGGGCGTCCAGCGGCCGCGTACTTCTTTCGGATGCGGGTGATGTAGTCGGCGATCGTTTCGCGGGAGAGGTGGGTTCGTTGCGCTACCGAGACGGCGGTCTCGCCCGATGCGTAGAGTCCTAGGATTTCGCGTTCTCGGGGACTCAGACGCGCGTCGGCAAGGTCGGCGTCCGCATCGATGGCGGCCGCCCAGTCCGTGCCGAAGACCTCCCCACCCGAGGCCGCGGTTCGAACGGCCTCCAGCAGGACGGCGGGATCGGCGGATTTACGAATGAGGCCAAGGGCACCCGAGCGTGCCGCTTGCTGGATCAGGCGCCGATCTTCCGCCCCGGTGTAGATCAGGACGTTCGCCCCCATGGCGGTGATCGCGGCGACGTTGTCTTCCGGAGAGGAGCCATCGTTGAGCCGGAGGTCCAAGACGACGAGGTCGAGTGGTCCCTTAAGTTCAGCTAACTCCTCGACCGTGCCGACCATCCCGGCCAACGCTAAATCGGGGGCGGTTGCGACAAGATCGCGGAAGCCGTAAGAGATGAGTGCATGATCCTCAACGAGCGCGATCGTTCGCTGCCCTGTCATCGGGTCTCCCTCCCGCCATTCCCACAGTCCAACCTAGCGACAGAAAGGGCTCCGAGGGAATAGAAAGTTGCGCATGGCACACCCTCGGGTCGCCCGCGGGTTACGCGAGGGGTAGGCTTGCGCAATCGGCTCGTGACGGACGAGTTGAGGGTGCGCGGCGGGAATCCGCCGTGCTAAGTCGAAACGGAGCGCCTCATGCGCGTAGTCCCCATTTTCATTACCGCGGTTCTTGTCGCGGCCCCACTCACTGGTTGTTCTTCTGACGACAACGGTTCGGGAAACGTGGCTCTTGACACCACGGGTTCGCGAAGCGTGTTCGACCTTGAGGTCGGCCTGTGCTACAACTACCCAGACAACACGACGTCGGTCGGTGAGGTACCGCTCACGAACTGTGCACTAGCGCACGACGCTGAGGTGTTCTACATCTACGACCTGCCCGACTACCCGGCCTATAACGAGGACACGGTCACCTCGGACGGCTTCGACGGTTGCCTCGATCCATTCAAGGCGTACGTCGGGGTTGACTACTACGCGACCGAGGCCGAGGACCTGGGTATTTACGGGCTCTACCCCTCCTCGGGTACGTGGGCGAATGGTGATCGCGAGGTTATCTGCTCTGTTGTTCCTCTCTCGGTTGAGGATCAGTTGACGGGATCCATGAGGGGCGCGCGGGGCTAGTCAGTACTCGACTAGTTCGAGAACGCCGCGGTGCCCGCGACGAACGAACCCACGATGTTTCCATCGCGGTAGGCGACGCACAGTCCTGATCGCTCGTCTGCCTTCCACGATTCCTCGGTGGGCAGCCAAGCGACCCATCGCAAGCCGCTCTCCCAGTCTCCGGGCTTGAACATCGAGGTCGTCTCGAAGCCGGGTTGGATGAAGGAGCCGCAGTAGTCGAGGACTTGGTCCTCGACGGACAGACGGCCGGGCCACGCATCCCCCGAGAAGGGGTACTCGGCGACGACCTCGGCACGGTGGGGGGTATCGCACGGAACGGCGGTGACGCGCCCGACCCTGCCATCCGCCGGGATGGTAACGAGGCACGTCCCAACCTGAACCTGGATGGCGTTGATCTCCTGGCCGTTGGGATCGGTTACGGTGGCGGTGTCGGAGCCCCGTGAGTTCCCATACGTGATTCCCGCCTGAATGATGATGGCGAGGAGGGCCCCGACCGCGGCACAAGCGACGAGGATGAGCACCACCGGTGGGCGCGGTCGACGTTGCGCGGGGCTCGTCCAATCACCGACGCGATGCGGCTCCGGGTAGAGGCTATGCCGCTCGGGGGATGGGGGCGTGGTCATGGGACAACGCTACCGAACGCGTCAAGGAAGTCCACGACCACGGGGACGTGATCGGAGGCCCCCGCACCCTTCCGCTCGTTGCGTTCGATGGTCGCGGCGGTTGCGCGCCGGGCGAGTTCGGTCGAGGCGTAGATGAAGTCGATGCGCATCCCCTCCCCTCGAGGAAATCGAAGCCGCTGATAGTCCCAGAAGGTGTACGTCCCGGGCTCGGGAAGGAGGAGTCGCGAGGTTTCGACGTAGCCGGCGTCCTCGAAAGCGAGGAAGGCGTTGCGAACCTCGGGGGCGACGTGAACGGCGTGCTCCGGGTCGGAGGGATCCCAGATATCGGTGTCGAGAGGGGCGACGTTCCAGTCACCCCCCATCGCGATCGGGGCATCGTCGGAGGCCCAGGTAGCGGCGGCGTCGCGAAGCGCGGTAAGAAACGCGACCTTGTAGGGATAGTGGGGGTCGTCGAGCGCTCTGCCGTTCGGAACGTAGACGCTCCATACCCGCGTCTCACCACACGTCGCCCCAAGAGCGCGCGCCTCGACGACCGCGTCCTGCCCGGGTTTGCCGAAGGCGGGTTGACCGGAAAAGCCCTCCTCGACATCGTCGATCCCGATCCTCGAGGCGATCGCCACCCCATTCCATTGGTCGAGGCCGTGAACGGCGACCTCGTACCCCGCTGCCGTAAAGGGAAGAACGGGGAACTGGTCCGGACGGCACTTGACCTCCTGCATCAGGAGCACATCGGTGCCGGAACGCTCAAGAAACGCGACGACGCGGTCGACCCTGGTTCGAGCTGAGTTGACGTTCCATGTCGCAAGGCGCATGCCCCTACGCTACGCGCGAGGTCGTACCCTGGTCACGTGGCGACGGCACTGGTGACGGGGGCAAGCGCGGGACTCGGCGCGGAGTACGCGCGGCAACTCGCGGCGGATGGTTGGGACCTCGTGCTGGTGGCACGGGATCGGAAGCGGCTGGAGGCTGCCGCGACCTCAGCAAAGAAGGCTGGAGTGGAGGCTGAGGTTCTTCCCGCTGACCTGAGCGAGCGAAGCGACCTGGAGCGCGTCGTTGCCCGGATCGCCGAGGAGAAGCGGCCGATCGACCTGCTCATCAACAACGCGGGGTATGGCTTCTCGTCGCGGTTCGAGGACACGAGCCCCGAGGTTCTCGACGGGGGACTCGACGTCATGGTGCGAGCCGTGATGGTGCTGTCCCAGGCCGCCGCGAGGGCGATGCGGTCGAGGGGTCACGGGGCCATCCTCAACGTTTCCTCCATCGCCGCCCAACTTCCGGGCGGTGTGTACGCCGCGCACAAGGCATGGGTCAAGGTGTTTACCGAGGGGCTAGCGAGCGACCTGAGGGGTTCGGGCGTGACCGCGACGGCGGTGCTTCCGGGACTTGTTCACACCGAGTTCCACGAGCGCGCCCATGTCTCCATCAAGGGCGCACCGGGGTGGATGTGGCTCGATCCCCCTCAGGTGGTGAAGGCGAGCCTCCGTGCCGTCCGACGGGGGAAGGCGACGGTGACACCGACTTTCCGATACAAGGTGCTCCTGGGGCTTGCGAAGGTAACTCCCCGGGCTTTCGTCCGCCGGATCGCGGGCAAGCGAGAACG
>CAZMCU010000022.1:14036-26994 GCA_964564915.1 uncultured Demequinaceae bacterium
TTGCGAAGGTAACTCCCCGGGCTTTCGTCCGCCGGATCGCGGGCAAGCGAGAACGTACATGAGAGTCGCCGGTAGTCTGGCGGCATGACGTCGGTGTCCCCGCGCGATCGGTTGCGCGACCTCATCTCGGAATTGGCGGTTGTGCGCGGTCGGGTGACGCTCGCCTCAGGACGCGAGGCGGACTACTACGTTGACCTTCGCCGCGTCACCCTCCATCATGAGGCCGCGCCCCTCATCGGACACCTGCTGCTCGACCTTCTCGAGGAGGAGGGATTCGGACCCGGCGACATCGACGCGGTCGGGGGGCTGACACTCGGCGCCGACCCCGTCGCAGCCGCACTCCTTCACGCGGCCGCCTCCCGAGGCCTCGACCTCGATGCTTTCGTCGTTCGTAAGGAAGCGAAGGCGCACGGGCTGCAGAGGCGCATCGAGGGGCCCGACGTTGCCGGTAGGCGCGTCGTAGCGGTCGAGGACACCTCCACTACGGGGGGGTCGGTTCTGGCGGCCGTGGAGGCGCTGCGGGAGGCTGGAGCCGACGTGGTTGCCGTGGCGGTCATCGTCGATCGTGCGACGGGAGCCCGCGAAGCGATCGAGGCGGTGGGCCTGCCTTACTTCTCGCTGTTCGGTCTCGGGGATCTCGGGTTGGAGTAGATCATGGGCTACCGCTTCAGTCCTCGAAACATCTTCGGAGGTGTTGCCGCCTCCGCGTTCGGCGTGGCGTATTTCGGATTGCACTTCAACTGGCTTGCCATCGTCGGATGGTGGCCGTTCGCCATCTTGGCCGCGTTGCTGGTGCTCTCCATGGCCTACTGGATTTGGGACGCGAATGCCGACGAGCGACACGCGCGCGCCATGCTCAAGTTCGCCGTCCTCAACAACTGGGAGTACATGCACGAAGCCAGCGACTACCGCAGGTGGTTCCATTCCTTCCCCTTCAACCGGGGATCGACGGAGATGGACACGGTGCTGATCCGAGGCCCGTTCAACGGCCAGACGTGCGCGACCTACACGCACGAACTAGAGATTGGGCAGGACAACCAGAGGAAGCGGAAGGAGCGGTGGCAGATTACCCTTGTCGAACTTCCCTACGCCCTTCCGACGATCGACATCGTTCCAGACGATGGCCTCGCCAAGATCGAGAAGTTCCTCGGGGGCATGGATGTCGATTTCGAGTCCTCCTCCTTCAACAAGAGATGGCGGGTCAGAGCCGGGAACCTCAAGTACGCGCACGATATCGTTCACCCGCGGATGATGGAGAGGTTGCTCCAATACGATGCGGAGGGCCTCGCCATTCGGATCGAGGGCAAGGCCGTCCTGTGCTGGCAGGCGGACCCTCGCGGCCCGGGAGATCTCGCGCGCAGACTGAGCGTCATCACGGCCGTGGCCAAGTTGATCCCCAGTTTTGTCCTCCGCGAGTTCGAGTACATCTATAAGAAGCAAGAGGAAGAGGCCCGTAAACGAGAGGAAAACGCCCCCCTGTGGGCGAAGACCCCGTATGCGCTGACGAGCGGCCGCTATACGGGAATCGGTGCCAACGACGAGGCGGCGGAGGAACTCACGGACAAGGCCACGGGGGTCAAACCACCCACCACGCGTCGTCCCGACGACGAGGACCGCGCGTGGTGAACCCGCAGCGACCGGTTTGCGCCCGCGGGTAGGTCGAGATGTTTCGGGGTTTCCACTACCGCGTGAGTGGGTTGAACGTCACGCTTGGCGTCCTCGCGGCGTGCGCCGTCGTCGGGGTGTTCGCGCTCTACCCCGGTGAGCCCACCGCGATACGCGTGCTTGCCGGCGTGGGCGCACTCGCGATGGTGGTCGCCGTCTGGCTGGTGCTTCGGCTGGGAGTCCACCGGAACCGCATGCGACTCGTCTTGTACGCGGCCTTTCGCGGGTGGACGCTTCACGCGCGCGACCAAGGCCTGGAGGAACGGTTCCACGTGTTTCCCTTTTCCGCAGGAGTCGGTGGCCGCGCGGTGAACGTCTTGCGTGGCCCGCACCGGTTTCACGATTGCGCCACGTTCACCTTCATCGTCAACAAGCCTGTTCCTCAGGCCTATCGAGTCGTCATGGTCGAGTTGGGTATCGACGTCCCGATGCTTCAACTCCTCCCCGAAGACGTCGTCGCTATGGTCACCAAGATGTCCGGAGGACAGGACATCAAAATCGGGCACCGCGGATTCGACGCGACGTGGCGCATCGTTGCCGCGAGCGAGACTTTCGCACGCCAGGTGCTGGGGCCCGGGATCGTCCACTCGTTCGGTAGGCGTTCGATGCTCGGCATGCCCATTGCCATCGATGGTGGCGCGGTCCTCACGTGGGAGGCGGGGATAGCGGGTGTGAAGTACCTGTCCAACCGGCTCGACACCCTCATCGAGGTGGTGAACGCGATTCCCGAGGAGTATTGGACCGGTCACCGCCCCGGCGCGTGGTGAGCATCACGATGCGTAACGGCCCCGCCTCCGATACCATCAGCGGTGGAACCTAACGGAAGGAGTTCCAGTGGGCATCGGCCTCTACATCGTCCTCGGCGTTGTTGTCATCCTCCTCTTGTGGGCGGTTGGTCAGTACAACGCCCTGGTGAAGTTGCGCAACCTCGTTCAGGAAGCGTGGCGCCAAATCGACGTTGAGCTTCAGCGTCGGCACGACATGATTCCCAACCTCGTCGAAACCGTGAAAGGTTACGCGAAGCACGAGCGTGAGACGTTCGAACTGGTGACGAAGGCGCGAGCCTCGGCCGCGCAGCCCAACCTCAGCCCCGCGCAGGCGGCGGAGCAAGAGAACATGCTCACTCAGGCGCTCGGTAAGTTGTTCGCGGTCGTCGAGAACTACCCCGAACTCAAGGCCAACACGCTTTTCCAGCAGCTGCAGACCGAGTTGACGAACACGGAGGACCGCATCGCCGCGGGTCGCCGTTTCTACAACGCCAACGTCCGCACGATCAACACCAAGGTGGAGACGTTCCCGACGAGCATCATCGCCGGGATGTTCGGATTCCACCGCGAGGAGTACTTCGAAACGGACGAGGACGCTCGCACGGCACCCACCGTTTCGTTCGACAACAAGTAACTGGCTTTAGGTGATCGATGTGGCCGGTCACCGTCACGCTCAGGCGCGATGGTGACCGGCCCTTCGTTTGCCCCGACGGCAATCATCGGCATTGTCGCGTTCCTGGTTGTCGTCGTCGTCATCGGGATCGTGGGGTGGCGAGGCGATCGGCGACGCCGCGAGCGGAACGCGAGTTTCGCGGTTTCGCAGGGGTGGAGTTACCTTGCGGAGGATCCCTCGCTCGTGTTCCTCTGCTCCACCAAGCCATTCGGAGTGGGGGATCGCCAACGGGCAACCGAGGCTGTTCGAGGGAATCATCGAGGGCGTGGGTTCGTCGTCTTCTGCTACCAATACGACACGACGTCAACGGACTCCGAGGGGCATACGACTCGGACGACGCACTACGTTCAGGTCGCCTCGATCGAGGTGCCAGGTCGCATGCCGATCGTGCGGATCACCCCGGAGAATCCCTTCTCGCGTGTAGCGGAGGCGCTGGGTGGCAAGGACATCGATGTCGAATCGGAGGACTTCAACCGACGGTGGCGCGTCTGGACCCGCGACCCCAAGGTCGCACACGCGATTCTCGTTCCCACGGTGATCGATCGCCTGTTGCAGGCCGACGCCCAGAAGGTTCCGTTCGTCTTCGAGCCGGGGCTTCTCGCAACCTATGCGGACGGCAAGCTCGATCTCGTCACCTTCGTGTCGCGCGTCGACCTTCTATGCGGCATCGCCGACCTCATCCCGAAGTACCTCGCCGACGACTACCGCTAGTCCGCGGTCACCCTCTTCGAGTCGCGGCGGTGCTTGATCGTCTCGACCATGATCGGGATGAGCGACACGAAGACGACGAGGACGAGCGCGATCTCGATGTGTTCGCGAACAAGCGAAAAGTGGCCGAGCCACGCGCCGAGCAGCGTCACCCCGACCCCCCAGGCGAGCGCACCAACGATGTTGAAGCTAGCGAATCGGCGATACGGCATCTTGCCCACACCGGCGGCGACGGGAATGTAGGTGCGAACGAAAGGTACGAACTGACCGAGGACGATCGCGCGGCCACCGTACTTGTCGAAGAACGCGTGGGTCCGGTCGACGTACGCCTGCTTGAAGAAGCGGGAGTCCGGTCGATTGAAGATGCGAGGCCCAACTCCGCGGCCGATCCAGTATCCGGACTGGGGTCCGATGAGTGCGGCAACACCGAGGATGAGTGCGACGGCCCACACGGGCATGGTGATGTACTCCCCACCCGCGAAGAGCCCCGCCGTGAAGAGGAGCGAGTCCCCGGGAAGGAAGGGGAAGAGCAGGCCGGTCTCGATGAGGATGACCGCGGCGACACCCCACAACGCGTACGTGCCGAATGACTGGATGAGGTGCGCGGGGTCCATCCACGAGGGACCCACGAGCGGAAGGAGTGCTTGCATCACCGGGCCAGCCTAAGCGCTCCGGTGGTATGGTCGCGACGACGCGTCCGCTTCGCGTCGTAGCCTCGGCTCGAGTCCGGAGATCAGGATGACCATCGGAACCCCTCTGACCGCGTCGGCGACGCGGGCCCTCTTGCTGGGATCGGGGGAACTGGGCAAGGAGGTGGCGATCGAGTTGCAGCGCCTCGGGATCGAGGTGATCGCGTGCGACCGGTACGCCGACGCCCCGGCAATGCAGGTTGCCCACCGATCCCACGTCGTCGACATGCTCGACGGCGACGCGCTCCGAGCGGTCATCGAACGTGAGCATCCCCACCTTGTCATCCCCGAGATTGAGGCGATCGCGACGGAGGAACTGACCGCGATCGAAGAGTCAGGGGTGCGAGTGGTCCCCCGTGCGTACGCGACGCGTATGACGATGGATCGCGAAGGGATTCGTCGTCTAGCGGCGGAGCAGTTGGGGCTGCTGACGTCTCCCTACCGTTTCGTGGAGAGCGCGGACGACCTTGTCGCCGTGGCTCCCGAACTGGGGTTCCCTGTGGTCGTCAAGCCGGTCATGTCGTCGTCCGGTCGGGGTCAAACGATCGTCAGGAGGCACCAGGATCTCGTCTCCGCTTGGGCCCATGCGCAAGCCGCGGGGCGTGGATCCCCAAAGGGCCGAGGCGATACACGTAGCGGGACGCGACACGCGAACACGGTGATTGCGGAGGGTTTCGTGGAGTTCGACTACGAGATCACCCTCTTAACGGTCCGCCACGCGGGGGGGACGACCTTCCTCGACCCGATCGGGCACCTCCAAGTCGACGGCGACTATCGGGAATCGTGGCAGCCGCAGCCGATGTCGGTGGGACTGCTCGAGGAAGCCCACGAGATGGCGCGAGCGGTGACCGATGCGCTCGGGGGGTGGGGGGTGTTTGGGGTCGAACTCTTCGTCGCCGGTGACCGGGTCCTCTTCTCCGAGGTTTCCCCCCGCCCACACGACACCGGCCTCGTCACGCTCGTTTCGCAGGACCTGAGCGAGTTCGCCTTGCACGTTCGAGCGATCTTGGGCTTGCCGATTCCCCACGTCGCAAGGCTGGGGCCCTCCGCATCGTGCGCCATCGTCGCGGAGGGCGTCGGCGTCCCGGTATTCCACCGTGTCGACGAGGCGCTAGCGGAGCCCGGTTCGGATGTTCGGTTGTTCGGAAAGCCGAGGGTCGAAGGCCACCGTAGAGTCGCCGTTGCCCTTGCGAGGGGGAAGACCCTCGCCGACGCGAGGGCGATCGCCCGCACGGTGGCCGACACGATCCAGGTCGAACTCGTCCCCTGAACTCGACGCCGCGGGACCCCGAGGCGCTAGCATCGCAGCGTGGATGGGCAACTAGCCACGGCCGCGACGGTTGTGGCGCATACCCGCGCTTGGCGTGCGGGTCACTCCCCGAAGCCGAAGTTCGACCGGCTCGGGGCCTTTCGCTACGCCCGCGAATTCGAGATGGACATGCCCGTCGGTCTCGTCATCCCCGGGAGGGAAAAGTACCGCCCGGGAGCCGTACGACGATGGCTCGATTGGATACCCCGTTTCAAGGCGAGGAACCTGAGGCTTGGGGTCGTCGGGGGAGCCGTGCGGGGGGAGAACCTCAGCGAACTCGCGAAGATGGCGACGTTCTCTCCCTTGGGATTCACCGTGGTGGACACGCGACGTAAGCGAGTCGCCTGGCTCTCCGAGAGGGTACCCGCGCAAGCCGGGGAGAAGTCCTTCGGCCTGTGGGGCGTACGCCTGCGTCGCATCCGGGACACGTCCCTTGCCCCCGAGATCAGCGTCTCCGAAGCCACCGTGAATCTGAAGAAGGTGCTCACGGCGGCGCGAGACCTCGTTCGACTCGAACCGCGCCTCAAGCCGTGGGATCCGCACCTCGCTCAGGGATTGGCCACGCTTGCGGCAACCGGGCACGAAGGTGGCCAGATGGATATCTTGCCCGCGCGGGGGTACACCGATGAGGCTCACCGGCTCGTGCTCGCCGTGCGCCAATCGTGGGTGCTGGGTGGCGTCGGTTCGTGGACCGACACCGTGCCAGCGGATCGTGGCCTGGCGCGCGCACACTCCCGGATCACCGCGGAGCTCTACGCGTGCCTCATCGAGGGGATCATCGCGGCCGTCAATGATGGGTTGGAGGAGTGACCCGACCGGCGCAATCTGTGGGGCCGGAACTCTCGGGTGAAGACGCGGGCCTTGGCTCCGAGATTGGCGTGGGACCGTGGGAGGGGAAGCGGCCCACCGGCGACCAGTGGGATCCCGCTCTGCTCGCGGAGGGCGATCACCGTAACGTTGTCGACCGCTATCGCTACTGGACCGTCGAAGCGATCGTCGCCGACCTGGATACCCGTCGTCACCCCTTCCATGCAGCAATCGAGAACTGGCGGCACGACATGAATATTGGTTCCGTTGTGCGGACCGCCAACGCGTTTCTCGCCCAGGAGGTTCACATCGTCGGTAAACGGCGGTGGAATCGGCGAGGTGCGATGGTGACCGATCGATACCAGCACATTCGCCATCACGCCGATGTGGCGGGCCTTGCCGCGTGGGCGTCCGATCACGGTTTGCCGATCATCGGCATCGACAACGTTGAGGGCTCGCTGCCCCTGGAAACCTATGCGCTTCCCCAGGCGTGCGTGCTTCTCTTCGGTCAGGAGGGCGCGGGACTGTCGGACGAGGCGATTGCCGCCACTCGCGACACCCTCGCCATCGCCCAATACGGAAGCACGCGGTCGATTAACGCGGGGGCAGCGGCGGCCATCGCGATGCACGCCTGGATACGGCAGCACGCCGACCTTACTCGGGGGTATCTCCCGTAGGTGCAAAGTCCCGTCTCCCTGGGTCGGCGAATCTGACACAATGGGGGCGAACTCATCACATCAAACGCAGGAGATTCGCATGGGCATCGCCACCCCCGAGGTCTACAACGAGATGCTTGACCGGGCCAAGAAGGGCAAGTTCGCTTACCCGGCCGTCAACGTCACGTCATCGCAGACGATCACCGCCGCCCTTCAGGCTTTCACGGAAGCGGAGTCCGACGGCATCATCGAGGTTTCCGTAGGGGGCGCGGAGTACGCCTCGGGTTCGACGATCAAGGATCGCGTCGCGGGCTCCCTCAGCCTCGCCGCCTACACGCGTGAGGTTGCCGGAAACTACCCCGTCACCGTCGCCCTTCACACCGACCACTGTGCCAAGCAGAACATCGATTCGTGGATCCGCCCGATTATGGAACTGTCAGCCGAACGGGTGAAGAAGGGCGAGGAACCCATCTTCCAGTCCCACATGTGGGACGGTTCGTCCGTGCCGCTCGCCGAGAACCTCGTCATTGCCGAGGAATTGCTAGCGCTCTCTCAGAAGGCCCACACGATCCTCGAGATCGAAATCGGGGTCGTCGGCGGCGAAGAAGACGGCCACAGCGCCGAGATCAACGACAAGCTCTACACGACCGTCGATGACGGCCTCGCAACCGTCAAGGCCCTGGGGCTCGGCGAGAAGGGCCGTTACATTACGGCTCTGACCTTCGGAAACGTTCACGGCGTGTACAAGCCCGGTGCCGTCAAACTGCGTCCCGAACTGCTCGGCGAAATTCAGGCCGGGGTCGGCAAGGTTGTGGGCAAGGAGAGCCCGTTCGACCTAGTCTTCCACGGGGGTTCCGGCTCGACGGCGGAAGAGATCGCACTCGCCGTAAGCCACGGGGTCATCAAGATGAACATTGACACCGACGCCCAATACGCCTTCACCCGACCGGTCGTGGACCACATGTTCAAGAATTACGACGGCGTGCTTCGGATCGACGGCGAGGTGGGCAACAAGAAGATGTACGACCCGCGCGCATGGGGCAGACTGGCTGAGGCCGGTATGGCCGCCCGTCTCGTCGAGGCATGCCAGCAGTTGGGCTGCGCGGGCAACAAGATCAAGTAGTCGATCGCGGAACGTCCCCGCGGTCGGAAACGAACGCGGGGACGATTGACGTGTGAGGAGGCAGAGATGCCGGCAGTGGTGCTCGTGGGCGCTCAGTGGGGCGATGAGGGTAAGGGAAAGGCGACCGACGAGCTCGGGTCGCGCGTCGACTACGTCGTCAAGTTCAACGGAGGCAACAACGCCGGACACACCGTCGTCATCGACGGCGAGAAGTACGCCCTCCACCTCTTGCCCTCCGGCATCCTGACGCCCGGGGTGACTCCGATCATCGGCAATGGAGTGGTGATCGACCTCGGGGTGCTCTTCCAGGAGATCGATGCCCTTGAGGCGAGGGGAATCGATACGTCTGCCTTGCTCGTTTCGGCCGCCGCCCATGTCATCGCCCCCTACCACCGAACGATCGACAACGTGACGGAGCGCTTCCTCGGGAAACGCAAGATCGGAACGACCGGTCGGGGTATTGGACCCGCGTACGCCGACAAGATCAGCCGTATCGGCGTGCGCATCGGGGACATCTTCGACGAGGATCTTCTGCGTCAGAAGGTCGAGGGTGCGCTCGAACAGAAGAACCACCTCCTCGTGAAGGTGTACAACAGGCGCGCCATCACGATCGATCAGGTGGTCGACGAATTGTTCACCTACGCCGAGCGGCTACGACCCATGGTGACCGATGCGGCCCTCGTCCTCAACGACGCCCTCGACCGGGGGGAGACCGTCCTCTTCGAAGGCGGCCAGGCCACGATGCTGGATATCGATCACGGGACCTACCCCTTCGTGACGTCGTCCAATGCAACCGCCGGAGGCGCATGCACCGGCAGCGGGGTGGGGCCCACTCGGATCGACCGCGTCATCGGGGTCGCGAAGGCTTACATCACTCGCGTCGGCGAGGGGGCGATGCCCACGGAGTTGTTCGACGCCTCCGGTGAGCGACTCCGCACGGTCGGTGGCGAGTTTGGGACAACGACGGGGCGGCCGCGCCGCTGCGGATGGTATGACGCAGTTATCGCTCGTTACGCGTCGCGGATCAACGGACTGACGGACCTCGTTCTCACCAAGCTCGACGTGCTGACCGGGGTGGAGAAGATTCCGGTGTGCGTCGCGTACGACGTCATGGGTGTTCGCTATCGCGACCTTCCCATCGACCAGGCCGCGTTCGCCGCGGCGGTGCCGATCTACGAGGAGTTCGAGGGCTGGACCGAGGACATTACGGCGGCCCGGACCTTCGAGGACCTTCCCCCCGCGGCGCAACGCTACGTCCTTGCTCTCGAGGAGGAGTCGGGCTGCCGCATCTCCACGATCGGCGTCGGTCCCGGGCGCGAGGCTCTGGTGGTCCGTCACGACCTGCTCGAGGGCTAAAGTGCCCGCGAACGACGAGCGATTCGGCGACGTTCGCGCCGGGGCCCGTCGCTCACGTTGCGCCCGACGGTAGAGTTTCGACCGTGAGAATCCTGGTCATCGGCAGTGGTGCGCGAGAGCATGCCCTGGTGCGCGCGCTGAGGCACGATCCCGCCGTGACCAATCTTCACGCCGCCCCCGGCAACCCCGGCATCGCGGAGGTGGCTACCGTCCACCCCGTCGACGCACTCGACCCCGTCGCCGTCACCGCGCTCGCGAGCGAGCTCGAAGCGGACCTCGTCGTTGTCGGACCGGAAGCCCCCCTCGTCGCCGGAGTAGCCGATGCTGTGCGGGAGGCCGGGATCGCGTGCTTCGGACCGAGTCAGAAGGCCGCGATGCTTGAGGGATCGAAGGCGTTCGCCAAAGAGGTTATGCAAGCCGCGGGGGTCCCGACGGGCGCCTCTCTTACGTGTGCCAATGGCTCTCAACTCGCGGCCGCGCTCAAGGCTTTCGGTACCCCCTTCGTTGTCAAGGACGATGCCCTCGCGGCGGGGAAGGGTGTCGTCGTGACGAGCGACAGGGCGTCGGCGCTCGCGCACGGGGACGCGATTCTCGCCGCAGGTGGCAGGGTTGTGGTCGAGGAGTTCCTCGATGGACCGGAGGTGTCGCTCTTCTGCCTCTCGGACGGCGAGACCGTTGTCCCGCTCGAACCGGCCCAAGACTTCAAGCGCGTCGGCGATGGGAACGTCGGCCCTAACACCGGTGGCATGGGGGCCTACAGCCCGCTCCCGTGGGCACCGCGAACGCTCTCGGCCGAGATTGTCAGAATCATCGCCCAACCGACGATCACCGAAATGAAGCGACGGGGCATCCCGTTCCAGGGCGTCCTCTACGTGGGCCTCGCGATCACCTCGACGGGCATTAAGGTGATCGAGTTCAACGCGCGTTTCGGGGACCCGGAAATCCAGTCCGTCTTGGCCCGTCTCGAGACTCCGCTATCGGAGATTCTTCTCGCCGCCGTCGAGGGCCGCCTAGCCGCGCTCCCCCCGTTGAGGTGGCGAAACGACGCGGCCGTCACCGTCGTGATCGCGGCCAGTGGTTACCCCGGAAAGGTGCGAGGTGGCGACGCAATCACGGGGATCGCGGACGCGGAGCGCGAGGTGGGGGTTCACGTGCTCCAGGCTGGCACCGCACGGAACGACGACGGCGTGCTCGTATCGGCGGGAGGCAGGGTTCTGTCGGTCGTCGGGACCGGCCGCGACCTTGCCGCGGCGCGCGAACGGGCATATACGGGTGTCGCACGCATCCACCTGGAAGGATCGCATCATCGAAGCGACATCGCTCTCGCCGCGGCGAACATGGAGGTCGAGTAATGCGGGAGATCCCGGGCTGGCGTCACCTGTACTCGGGCAAGGTTCGCGATCTCTACGAACCCGTTGCCCCTCATCCTCGCGGGGACGTCCTCCTCGTTGTGGCGTCCGATCGGATTAGCGCGTACGACTGGGTGCTGCCGACGGAGATTCCCGGCAAGGGCGAGGTACTCACCGCCCTCAGCCTGTGGTGGTTCGACCAGGTGCGGGACGTGGTGCGCAACCACACGATCGAGGCGGACGTGCCGAAGGAGGTCAAGGGCCGGGCAATGGTCGTCAAGCGGCTGGAGATGTTCCCCGTCGAGTGCGTCGCGCGAGGCTACCTCACCGGATCGGGACTATCCGAGTACCGCGAATCGGGGACCGTGTGTGGGATCGAATTGCCCCCTGACCTAACCGACGGTTCCCGTCTCGATACCCCGATCTTCACTCCTACGACCAAGGCACCCCAAGGGGAGCACGATCTCGCGATGAGCTTCGACGATACGGTCGAGATCGTTGGACGCGAGGACGCCGAGGCTCTCCGTGACCTGACCCTTGCGGTCTATTACCGGGCCCACACCATTGCGGCCCACCGGGGGATCCTCCTCGCTGACACGAAGTTCGAGTTCGGCCGCGACGCTTCGGGCGACATCGTCCTAGGCGACGAGGTCCTCACCCCCGACTCCTCGCGCTTCTGGCCAGCGGATCAGTGGGAACCGGGGCACGCTCAGCCGTCGTTCGACAAGCAGTTTGTGCGGGACTGGCTCACGTCGCCCGAGTCCGGCTGGGACCGCACGTCTGGAGAAGCGCCCCCACCGCTTCCGGACGACGTCATCGAGCGAACTCGCGCCCGCTATCTCGAGGCCTACGACCGACTTGTCCGAGGCTGACCGGCGCGCTCCCTCGCTTTCCGTCGTCTCACGTCGTAGCGTCGAGTCATGATCACCTTGGGTGTTGATCTCTCGTCCCAACCCCGCGGCACCGCGATCGCGTTGATCGACTGGAGCGAGGGACGGAGCAGAGCCGCGAGAGTCGTCGTGGGTGCTGACGACGAGATGATCCTTGAGGGCGCGGAACGCGCTCACGCGGCGGGGATCTCGGCCCCCTTCGGATGGCCGGACCCGTTCTTCGAGGTTGTCGCCGAGCACCGTCAGGGATGGCTCGAGGATCCGCGACGTGCCGCAACCGTGAGCGGTCGGGACGAGATCATGTACCGGACCACGGAGCGCCGCGTCCGCGAGTGGCTGGGCCTCAAGCTCATGTCCTCCACATCAAACATGCTCGGCACGACGGTGCTCCGCTGCGCCGGCCTTCTCTCGAGGCTCCACGAGGCCGGGGTCGAGGTATCGAAGGCGGGAGGTGGCCGCGTCATCGAGGTGTACCCGCCGGCGAGTCTCATGGCGTGGGGAATTCACGAAAAGAAGTACAAGACCGAGACCGTGGTGCGGGCCCACATCCTTGAGCAGGTCGCCCGGCGTATCTCACTTGACCTCGGAGACTACCTGTCGCTCTGCGTCGAATCGCACGACGCCATGGACGCCCTCATCGCCGCGATGACTGCACGGGCGGTGGCGCTGGGGCATTGGCGTCAGCCGGTCGACGATGAGGAGCGAACGCACGCAGCGACCGAGGGTTGGATTTGCGTGCCGAATGGAACGGTGTGGTCCCTCGTCGGGGCCCCCGCATCCGTTGCCGACGAGACAGCCACCCCACTTCCGGTCGAGGAGACCGAGGCCGTCAATTGGGCCGTTCCCGACGAGGTGGCCGTGCTCGTCGAAGAAGTCGCGCTGATCGAGGAGACGGCGCTACGGCCGGAGCTGGAACCCGAAGCCGAACCGGAACCCGAAGCCGAACCGGAACCCGAAGCCGAAACC
>CAZMCU010000023.1:0-25965 GCA_964564915.1 uncultured Demequinaceae bacterium
GCACGGCGTCGTCGTCCCCGCCTCGTCTCGCGCGGAGCGGCGAACGTCCTTCGACGTCGCCGACTTCCCCATGCCGACCGGGCGCGAGGAGGAGTGGCGTTTCACGCCCCTCGATCGCCTCGGTGCGACTCTCGATGATGCCCCTATCGAGCGCACCCCCGTCCTGGCCCTCGATACCCTCCCTGCGGGCGTCGTCGTTACGCAAATCACCGCCGCCGAGGCTCGCGAACGTTCGGTCCGTGCCCCGAGCGACCGGGCGGGTGCGATCGCTGCCTCGCGAGCGCTCAGGGGCATGCTCATGTCCGTGGCCCCGGGCGCTATCGTCTCTCGGCCGGTCGAGTTCGGCGTCCCTCTGCGTGAGGGGGCCTTCCGTACCCACTTCGTTCTGGAGGTGGGGGAGGGGGCCGAGGTCACGCTCGTCGCCCGCTATCGAGGGGTGGCCGAGATTTCGGAGTTCTTTTCGTTCGATATCGCGCCGCGCGCGCGGCTCAACTTCGTGCTCGTCGACGAGTGTTCGCTTGAGGCCGTCCACCTCACCGACCTTGTCGTGCGGGTGGGTGAGGGCGCACAGGTACGCGGTTCCGTCGTGACGTTGGGTTCGGGAGTGGTTCGCAAAAACGTGTCTATCGAGCTCGCGGGTGAAGAGTCGGAGGTGGACCTGTACGGCATATACCTGGCGCGATCGGGCGAGCACGTCGAACACCGCACGTTCATCGACCACGTTGCGCCGCGTTGTCGATCGAGGGTTACGTACAAGGGTGCCCTTGATGGGGAGACGGCACGCACCGTGTGGATTGGGGACGTCCTCATTCGGGCCGAGGCGGAGGGAACCGACACCTATGAGGTCAATCGCAACCTTGTCCTGTCCGACGGTGCCCGCGCCGACTCCGTCCCCAACCTCGAAATCGAAACGGGTGAAATCGAAGGGGCGGGTCACGCCTCGGCTACCGGGAGGTTCGACGACGAGCAGTTGTTCTATCTTCGCTCACGTGGCATTCCGGAAGCGGAGGCCAGGAGGCTCGTTGTCCGAGGGTTCTTCGCCGACGTCATCCACAAGATCGGCGTTCCTCGAATCGAGAAGGCCCTCACGAGGGTCATCGAGAACGAACTGGAGTCGATCGATGACTGAACACGTGGCCTGCGCGGTCTCCGACCTGGAACCGGGGTCGGCGACGAGGGTCGTCCTGCCAGCGATTTCCGGTCCCCCGGTCCCCATCGCTATCGCCCGGGACAGCGACGGCGAATTCCACGCGCTCGGCGACGCCTGCACCCACGATGACGTCTCTCTGTCGGAAGGCGAGGTCGTCAACGGTGACATCGAGTGCTGGGCTCATGGAAGCCGGTTTTCGCTCACGACGGGACAGCCCGATGCGCTTCCCGCCATCACCCCCGTCCCCGTTTACCCCGTCCGCGTCGACGATGGCAACGTCCTCGTCGACGTTGACGCCCCCATGAGCCCGACGAAGGAGAACGCATGAGCACCCTCGACATCCGCGGCCTGAAGGTCAGCGTCGACACTAAGGACGGCGAGAAGCCCATCCTCCGAGGCGTCGACCTCACCATCTCATCGGGCCAAACCCACGCCATCATGGGGCCCAATGGCTCGGGGAAGTCCACCCTCGCCTACTCGCTCGCCGGGCACCCCAAGTACCGCGTAACGGACGGGACCGTCACCCTTGACGGCGCCGACGTGCTCGCCATGAGCATCGACGAGAGGGCCCGCGCTGGCCTGTTCCTCGCGATGCAGTACCCGATCGAGGTGCCGGGGGTGAGCGTGTCGAACTTCCTGAGGACCGCGAAGACGGCACTCGACGGAGAGGCGCCCAAGCTGCGGACGTGGGTCGCGGACGTCAAAGAGGCGATGGCCCACCTCAAGATGGACCCCGTCTTCGCCGAGCGGAACGTCAACGAGGGCTTCAGCGGCGGCGAGAAGAAGCGACACGAAATCCTTCAGATGGAGTTGTTGCGTCCCAAGTTTGCGATTCTCGACGAGACCGACTCCGGCCTCGACATCGACGCCCTGCGGATCGTGTCGGACGGCGTCAACCGCGCGCTGGAGACTACCGGTCCCGGCATCCTCCTCATCACCCACTACACGAGGATCCTGCGTTACGTCCTGCCCGACTTCGTTCACGTCTTCGTCGATGGTCAGATCGCTGAGGAGGGCGGGCCCGAACTCGCCGATCGCCTCGAGGCGGAAGGCTACGACCGCTTCCTGGCAAAGGTGTAGACGGCCGCCGACATGTTCCCTGACGTCCGCTCCGACTTCCCCTTACTCGCCCGCACGGCACGCGAGGGGAAGCCGCTCGTCTACCTCGATTCGGCCGCGACGGCACAGAAGCCAACGGCCGTCCTTGAGGCGGAGGCGGACTTCTACCGGCTTCATAACGCCGCGGTTGGTCGTGGGGCCCACCTGCTCGCCGAGGAGGCTACGGAGGCCTTCGAAGGCGCGAGGGAGGTCATCGGGGCCTTCGTCGGTGCTTCGGGAGACCAGATCGTGTGGGTCGAGAACGCGACGGCCGCGATTAACCTCGTCGCGAGCGGGATCGGGGCGGCGTCCGACGGCATCGGGGACGAGGCAGCCTCTCGATTCGTTATCGAACCAGGGGACGAGATCGTCGTCACGGAGTCGGAGCATCACGCCAACCTCATCCCGTGGCAGATCCTTACCCAGCGCACCGGCGCGACGTTGAGATGGATCCCCGTCGACGGCAAGGGGAGGCTCGACCTAACCGACCTCGACTCGATCGTGACGGACCGCACCAGAGTGCTCGCCTTCCAGCATGGGAGCAACGTCACGGGGCTCATCCATCCCGTCGACCGGCTGGTCGCGCGTGCGCGCGCCGTCGGCGCCCTGACCGTCCTCGACGCGTGTCAAACCGTCCCGCACGTGTCCGTCGACTTCCCCGCCCTCGGGGTGGATTTCGCGGCCTTCTCCGGGCACAAGATGCTCGGGCCGACCGGGGTGGGAGCCCTCTACGGGCGTCGAGAACTGCTCGATGCGCTTCCGCCCTCGGTTTACGGAGGTTCGACCGTTAAGAGCGTGACGATGGCGTTCACCACGTGGCTCGATTCGCCGCAGAGGTTCGAGGCGGGTTCGCAACCCGTCGCGCAGGCGATCGGGATGGCCGCCGCGGCCCGTTACCTGACCGCTCTCGGGATGGACAACGTCGCCTCCCACGAAGCCACCCTGGGGGCGAAGCTCCGGCTTGGGGCGTCCTCGATCCCGGGGGTGCGCCTCCTGGGGCCCGTCGGAGGAGCCTCCGAGCCCGTGCTGGGGCTCGCGGCCGTCGTCGTCGACGGCGTTCACGCCCACGACGTTGGTCAGGTACTCGACGATGCGGGCATCGCCGTGCGCGTTGGCCATCACTGCGCGCAGCCGCTGCACGCCCTCCTCGGCGTCCACAGTTCGACGCGAGCCTCCCTCGAGGTGTACTCGACGGAGGCGGAGGTCGACGCCTTCCTCGACGCTCTGTCCGGGGTCAGGGCGTTCTTCGGGAAGAAGGGAGGTGTGTCGTGAGCGATCTTGAGCAGATGTACCAGCAGGTGATCCTCGACCACGCCCGCTCGCCCCACGGACGCGGTCTTGTGGAACCCACCCTCGCCGCCGTGGGCGAGTCCCACCAGGTCAATCCGGTGTGTGGGGACGAGGTGCGCATGCGGGTCGGCCTTGAGGGCGATCGCATCGCTAGCCTCACCTGGGAGGGCCAAGGGTGCTCGATCTCTCAAGCCTCCCTCTCCGTTCTTCACGACTTGGTCGAGGGGACGACGCTGGACGAAGCCGCGACGATCGGGGATGCTTTCCGCGCTCTCATGGGGGCTCAGGGGGAGGCTCCCGATCCCGCGACGGAAGACCTGCTCGGCGATGCGACCGCCTTCGTCGGCGTGGGTCGCTACCCCGCCCGAATCAAGTGCGCCCTCCTGGGATGGATGGCACTCAAGGATGCGCTCCTCCAGGCGCAGAAGGAGAAGTCATGAGCGAAACGCCAGACGCCCCGACCCCCTCTCCCGTTGCGGAAGCTCCGGCGGCCCCCCCGACCCCCGCGAGCGTCGCCGACGTCGAGGAGGCCCTCCGCGACGTCATCGACCCCGAACTCGGCATCAACATCGTCGATCTCGGCCTTCTGTACGGTGTTCAACTCGACGAGCAGCACCGCGCGATCATCGACTTGACCTTGACGAGCGCGGCGTGCCCCTTGACGGATGTCATCGAGAACCAGACCGCCCAGGCGCTCGACGGGATCGTCGCGGAGTTCCGCATCAACTGGGTGTGGTTGCCCCCGTGGGGTCCGGACAA
Source organism: uncultured Demequinaceae bacterium (assembly GCA_964564915.1). GTDB lineage: Bacteria > Actinomycetota > Actinomycetes > Actinomycetales > Demequinaceae > JAFGBM01. The sequence continues at coordinate 4,298 of CAZMCU010000023.1, forward strand.
GATCACGGACGAGGGGCGCGAGCAATTGCGTGCGCTCGGATTCAACATTTAGCGGAGGACGGCGCGGGTACGCGGGGCAGCGGAACCCCCACCAAGCCCCGGCCTAGCGAACGACGTTGAAGTAGTCGCACGCGCCAGCGTCGCCGGAACGGTAGCCCGTGAGGAAGCTGTCCTCCCGTTGCGCGGACGTCCCGTGGGTGAAGGAGTCCTGGTCAACGGACCCCTGCGTCGCCTGCTGAATGTGATCGTCCCCGACGGACGAGGCGGCGGACAGCGCATCGGCGATGTCCTGCTTCGTCAGGGGTTCCAGGTAGGAGCCCCCCTCAACCGAGGCCGCGTGGTTGGCCCACACCCCCGCAAGGCAATCGGCCATGAGTTCCACCTTGACGCTATCGGAATTGGCTCCCGTCCCACCACGATCCGCGACCTCGAACACCCCAAGGAGGTTCTGGATGTGGTGGCCGTATTCGTGCGCGATGACGTACTCCTGGGCGAGCTGACCGTTGCTCGACCCGAACTGCTTGAGGATGTCGAAAAACGTCGTGTCGACGTAGATCGTCTGATCCGTCGGGCAGTAGAACGGGCCCGTCTGGTCGGACGCCGTTCCGCACGGGGTACTCGTCATGGAGTCGTAGAGCACGACGCCGGGGTAGGTGAAGGAGGGGGCCCCGGCGGCTGGTGCCGCGGATTCCCAATACGCGTCGAGGGAGTTGACGGTCGCGGTGATGAGGCACTCGATGCGGGTGTTGGCGTCCGCACCCGTCTGGCACGCTTGTTCCAAGTCCTGCTGGAGCGCGGGATTGTTGGCCGTGACCGTGGAACCGCTGTCGCCGCTTCCTAACCCGAGGCTTGAGAGATCGAAACCCGTGAACATGGCGATGAGCAGGATGACGAGGCCGCCGAGGCCGCCACCGATGAGCATGCCGCCCGCTCCCGTGCTCGCACCCCTGCGCTGAATCCGGCTGGTGTCGAGCCGGGCGTCGTTCCGAAACGTCATGGTGTCCTCCGCCTGATGTTGGTCCAACGCTACACTGCGCGGCCCATCAATCACTTATGCGTTAGAGGAGGCTGGAGCCGATTCCGCGAGACCGCGCGCCGTGATCGCGTCACCCACATCAAGGGCCCAACCAAAGGTGCGCACGGTCGCGGGGACGACCGTCGCCCTGATGCTCCGTCCCAGGCCTCTCGCCCGGGCGGCGTCCGCGGAATCCTGGAGGATCATCGTGATTTGGGGGATAGCGCGCGCCGTTAAGGCAAACACCAGGCCGACGGCTTCTGGAGGGACGACGCGTCGGAAGGGGCGTGCGGCCCACGCGACAAGCCCCATGGCTTCGTCGAGGGGTGTCGACGTCGTCAACGCGAGGGCGAGGCACGAGATCGCGAGAAAATCGGCGGCGAATTCCGCGGCTCCCGCGCGGTCTCCCCGGAACCACTGGTATCCCCCCATGAGAACAGCCATGACGACGACGGGGAACAATCCGCGAAGGGTGGGGCGAAGGGGCGGGAGGGTGCTGACCAGAAGAGCGATGGCGGAGACGAGTCCCGTGGTGGCGGCCACCGGTCCGTGCGTGAGGAGGAGTGCGACCGCGCCGCAGGTGAGCCCCAGCACCTTGAGCCACGCGGGAATCGCGTGGAGCGGTGTCCGTCGGGGTCGGTAGAGCCCGAACGCGTCAATCACGGTGGGGCCCTGGTGGGGGGTGAGTTAGCAGGTCGCGGTAGAACGCGATCGCCGTGCGGGGAATCCCGTCGAACGCGACCGTCGCTTGGTCGACGACGATGACTCGCTCCGCCCGTGCCGCCGCGTCAAGATCATGGGTGATCTCGATGACCTGGATGGGCAGGGCGTCGATGAGGGCGTCGACGTGTGCGCGCCACCGAAGATCCAGGAGGGTCGTCGGTTCGTCCGCCACGAGGATGCTCGGCTCGACCGCGAGGACCCCCGCGAGGGCGAGGAGTTGGCGTTGGCCGCCGCTCAGGGCGTGGACGGAGACGTGGGCGTGGGATGCGAGACCGATCTCCTCGAGCCGATCGAGCGCCGCCGTCGTCCGTTTCTCCTTGCCCTTGATGGTCCTCCTCAGGGACAGGGCAACGTCCTCGATCGCGGTCGGCATGATGAGTTGCGCGGAGGGGTCGGTGAAGAGGAAGCCCACGTCGCGGCGCACGGCGGCGGTGTCCGTTCGCGTGTCGCGCCCGTTGACGATCACGCTCCCCTCGGTGGGGAGGATAAGCCCGTTGATAAGGCGGGCGAGGGTGGACTTCCCCGAACCGTTCGCCCCAATGATCGCGACCCTGCGCTGGTCGAGCGAGAGGGTGGTCGACTCGAGGATACGGACGTCGCTCGATGGGGCGACGACGCTCGCCTCCCGGAAGTCGATCATGCCGTCGAGGCTAGCGTGCCCCGGCGCGCGTCGTCGCTGAGGTGGCGCCCCGGGGGGTTGTCGCGGGGGTGTCCGTCCGACGTGCGGGCGAGAGGATCTGCGGATAGGCGGCATGGACCGCGACGGCGACGACGGCCGCGAGGAACGCCTTGATGATGTCGCCCGGGAGGAAGGGGGTCAGGGTGGCGAGAGTGTCATGGACGCTCATGTGAGCCCGGAGCGCAACGTACGTCCAACCGACCACCGTGATGATCCCGATGGCGCCGACGACCGTCGCCCCCAGGAACCCGACGAATGTCGCGCTCCTCTTCGCGGCGAGACGCTCGGCGATCCATCCGGTGACGAACGCCGCGAGAACGAACGAGACGAGGAAGCCGGCCCGGGGGGAGGCCCAGACCTGGGCGCCCCCTTGGTGGCCGGACCATACGGGGAGGCCGGCGGTCCCGAGGGCGAGATAGACGAGGACCGCCGCGGCCCCCCTGACCGCACCCAGGACGGCTCCGACGGCAAGGACGGCAAGGGTCTGGAGGGTGATGGGCACACCCTCGCCGAGCGCGAAACCGCCCCACAGGGTGCTCGCGGCGATGAGGGCGGCCCCAACGGACACGAGGGCCAAGGTGGTGCCGGTGATTCTCGGCGAGACGGGCATGATTCTCCTGGAGGGACGAGGCGGAGGCGAGGGCCGGGACTACGGGTGACGATACCGGCCCTAGAATGTTGGGCGGCTCGCTCCACGACGATTCTCCCCATCGTTGTTCGACTCCTACAAGAGCGCCGCCCACCATTGGAGCCCCGTGATCAGCGCAGTAGGCCTTGAGGTCCGCATCGGTTCGCGCACGCTCCTGACTCCCACGAGCCTGCACGTCGCCCCCGGTGATCGCATCGGCCTGGTCGGGAGAAACGGGGCGGGGAAGACGACGCTCACCCGGATTCTCGCGGGAGAGGTCATGGCAACGTCAGGCTCGGTGTCGAGCAGGGGAGGGGTGGGGTATTTGCCCCAAGATCCCCGTACGGGGGACCTGGAGACGACGGCGATCGAGCGCATCCTCGAGGCGCGCGGTCTCGACACCCTCGCCAGCAAGATGCGCGAGGCGGAGGAGGCGATGGCGTCACTCGACGAGGCCGTCCAGAGCCGTGCGCTGGAGCAGTACCCGCGCCTGGAGGATCGGTTTCGCGCCGCCGGGGGATACGCCGCCGCGGGAGAGGCCTCTCGCATCGCCGCGAATCTCGGGCTCACCGAGACCCACCTTCACCAGCAGTTGGGGACGCTCTCCGGCGGTCAGCGACGCCGGGTCGAGCTCTCCAGGATCCTGTTCAGCGGGGCGGAAACCCTTTTGCTCGATGAGCCAACGAACCACCTGGACGCCGATTCCGTCGCGTGGCTCCGGGAGTACTTGCGCACGTTCACCGGTGGCTTCATCGTCATCTCCCACGACGTGAGCCTGCTTCGCACGGCCGTGAACAAGGTGTTCCACCTCGACGCGAACCGCGCGGAACTCGATCAGTACTCCCTCGGGTGGGACGCGTACTTGAAGCAACGCGAAGAGGACGAGAGGCGGCGCCACCGGGAGCGCGACAACGCCGAACGCAAGGCGGAGGCGCTCGTCGCCCAAGCGAACCGCATGCGAGCCAAGGCGACGAAGGCGGTCGCGGCGCAAGGCATGCTTCGTCGCGCCGAGAGGCTCGTCGGATCCCTCGAAGCGGAACGTCGTCGAGACAAGGTGGCCGCCCTGCGGTTCCCCGCCCCCGTGTCGTGCGGCAAAACGCCACTCCGGGCGTTCGGCCTCTCGAAGTCGTACGGGTCCATCGAGGTCTTCACCGACGTCGATCTCGCGATCGACCGGGGTTCGCGCGTCGTCGTCCTCGGTCTCAACGGCGCGGGCAAGACGACCCTCCTCAAACTCCTCGGGGGAATCGAGGAAGCCGACACGGGTTCCGTCGAGTCCGGTCACGGGCTGCGGCTCGGCTACTACGCCCAGGAGCACGAGACCCTCGACCCGGAGCGGACCGTCCAGGAAAACATGGCTCACGCCGCGCCCGACCTCGCCGATACCGAGGTTCGCGGTGTTCTCGGGTCGTTTCTCTTTTCGGGGGACGACGTTCACAAGCCCGTGCGGGTGCTCAGCGGTGGCGAGAAGACCAGGCTGGCCCTCGCGACCCTCGTCGTATCGGGCGCGAACGTCCTGCTCCTCGATGAGCCGACGAACAACCTCGATCCGGCGAGCAGGGAGGAGATCCTCGGTGCCCTTCGCGCCTACGAGGGGGCGGTCGTCCTCGTGACGCACGACGAGGGTGCCGTGGTGGCGTTGAATCCGGAGCGGGTGCTTCTTCTCCCCGACGCCGTCGAGGACCTGTGGTCGGAGCAGTATCTCGAACTTGTCGCGCTTGCCTAAGAACGGAGAGTGTGTGCGATGGGCCGCATCGTCGGCTACCGTCTAAGCCATGGCACGACACATTCAGATCACCGGGGCGAACCGAGGCATCGGCCTCGCCATCGCCCAACGCTTCCTCGACGTCGGCGATACCGTCAGCACCCTGTACATGGGGGACCCGCCACCGAAGGGCATCGATGGCATCGAGGGAGACGTCCGTGACCCATCGGCGGTCGCGGAGGCGTTCGACGCCTTCGAGGAGAGGCATGGCCCGATTGACGTGTTGGTCGCGAACGCGGGCATCACGCGGGATGGCCTGCTCATGCGCATGACGGACGAGGATTTCGAGGCCGTCATCGACGTCAACCTTGTCGGCGTCTTCCGTTGCGTGCGGCGGGCCGCCCAGTCGATGATCCGTCAGAAGTCGGGACGCATCATCCTCATCGGCTCGGTCGTGGGGCTCATGGGCAACCCCGGTCAAGTCAACTACTCGTCCTCGAAGGCCGCGATGGTGGGCATGGCCCGCTCGATCACCCGAGAGATCGGGTCGCGCGGGATCACGGCGAACGTCATCGCCCCGGGGTTCATCAACACGGCGATGACGGCCGCGCTCACGGACGAGGTGCAGAAACAGTACAAGGATTCGATCCCGGCGAGGCGTTTCGGGGAGGCGGATGAGGTCGCGGGTGCCGCGTTCTTCCTCGCCTCCGACGATGCCCGGTACATCTCCGGAGCCGTGATCCCCGTCGACGGTGGACTGGGCCTCGGGCACTAGAGGCCATTGATCACGACGGTAGGGAGACCCAGCATGGGCATGCTAGACGGGAAGAACATCCTGGTCACGGGGGTGCTGACGGAAGGCTCGATCGCCTTCTCGGTTGCGCGCCTGTGCCACGAGCAAGGTGCGACCGTGATCCTGACCGGCATGGGTCGGACGTTCACGATCACCCAGAACATCGCCCGCCGCCTTCCCACGGAAGTACCGGTAGTCGAACTCGACGTCACGAACACCGAGCAACTCGCCTCGCTCGCCGATCGGATTCGCGACCACGTCCCCACGCTCGATGGCGTAGTCCACTCGATTGGGTTCGCCCCGCAATCCGTCATGGGAGGCAACTTCCTCGCGGGGGAGTGGAAGGATGTCGCGACGGCGATCCACGTGTCCGCGTACTCCCTCAAATCGCTCGCCGTCGCGACCGAGCCCCTCATGGTCAACGGTGGAGCGATCGTCGGTCTCACCTTCGACGCGCGCTTCGCGTGGCCCGTGTACGACTGGATGGGCGTGGCCAAGGCCGCGTTCGAATCCGTCTCCCGCTACCTCGCGAGGGACCTGGGCCCTCAGAAGATTCGCTGCAACCTCATCTCCGCCGGACCCATCAAGACGATGGCCGCGACGCACATCCCCGGGTTCGACCAGATGGAAGGCAAATGGGACGAACGGGCTCCCCTCGGCTGGGACTCCGACGATCCCGAACCCGCGGCGCGGGCCGTGATCGCCCTTTTAAGCGACTGGTTCCCCGCGACGACGGGCGAGGTCATCCACGTCGATGGCGGCGTTCACGCGATGGGGCAGTAGCGGATCCGGCGCGGCGCATGAAGGTTCTGGTTCTGGCCCGTCACGCGAAGGCGGAGGTCATCGCGCCGGGACAGTCCGACCATTCGCGGGTTTTGGAGCCGCGCGGGCGTCGCGACGCGCGGGCCCTGGGTGAGGAGCTTGCCGCGTTAGGGTTCGAACCCGACATCGCGTACGTCTCCGACGCCGCGCGGACGGTCGAAACGTGGGAGGGTATCGGCGCCTCCTGGGACATCGACGTAGCGGACACGCGGCCGGATCTCTACGGATCGAGCGTGGCGGTGCTGCTCGACGTCATCCGGGAGACGCCTCCCGGGGCCTCGAACGTCATCGTCGTCGGCCATCAGCCGACCATGTCGTCCGCGGCCGTCTACCTGGCGGGCCCCGGCTCCCATCGGGACGTGCTCGCGAGTCTCTCCGGTGGGCTCCGGACCGGCGCGGCCGCGGTCCTGGAGTACGACGGGGAGTGGGCGGACCTGACGCGGGGCACGGCGAGGCTTCGGGTGGTCGTCGGCCGTCAGGATTGAGCCCGATGAGGAGGGTGCGCCGACTTCTTAGGGTTCGAGGTAGTCGAGGACGGCGTCGAGTCGGCTCGATGTGACGGCAACGTTGACCGCGTTGACCACGACGGGCTTGGCGTTGAAGGCGATTCCAAGGCCCGCGGTCCGCAGCATAGCGAGGTCGCTCTCGTCTCCACCGATCGCGACGGTCTCGCTCAACGGGATGCCCTCCTCCTCCGCGAACTCCCGCAGGGCGGCTTCCTTCGCCGCTCCGTCGATGACCGGGCCACGAGTGCGACCCGTGAGGTAGTTGCTGACCACCTCAAGCCCGTTCGCGCGGTAGCGAGTGATGCCGAGTCGTGCGGCGAGTGGCCCGATCACCTCCGTGAATCCTTCGGACACGAGTCCCACCACCCACTCGTTCGCGTGCAGCGTTTCAACGAGGTTCTCCGCGCCGGGCGTGAGGCGCATTGTTGCGAGAACGTCGTCGAATACGGAAACCGGTAATCCTTCGAGCGTCGCGACCCGCCGCCGGAGCGACTCGGAAGCGTCGAGATCACCCAGCGCCGCCGCCTCCGCTATCGCCGCGGCCTCGTCGCCCTTTCCCGCGCGCTCGTTGAGCAACTCCAGCACCTCGGAGGTGATGACGGTGGATTCGACATCGAGGACGCATAGGCGCCGCGTCATGCTTCGACGACCGTTCCCTTACTCACCACGGTGATCCCACTGTCCGTAACGACGAAACCCCGATCGAGGTCGCGCTCCCGATCGACCCCGATGGAAGCGCCTTCCTTGACGATCACCCGCTTATCGAGAATCGAGCGTCGAACGACGGCGTGCCGGTGGACCTCGGTGCGGTGCATGATGACGGAATCCGAGACGGACGACCACGAGTGGAGGAACACCCCAGGGGAAAGGATCGAACCGGTAACGGTGGCACCCGAGACGATCACGCCGGACGACACGATGGAGTCGGCCGCGTGGCCCAGCCTTCCTTCGCTGGAATGGATGAACTTGGCCGGAGGGTCCTTGATGAGCCCCTGGTGGAGGGGCCACCGGTAGTTGTAGACGTTGAAGACCGGTTCGACGGCGATGAGGTCGGTGTGGGCGTCGTAGTACGCATCGAGCGTTCCCACGTCTCTCCAGTAGTCGCGATCCCTCGGGGTCGAGCCAGGGACGTCGTTCTCGCGGAAGTCGTAGAAGCCGCACGCGCCACGATCGACGAAATACGGAACGATGTCGCCTCCCATGTCGTGCGCACTCGCGGGATTGTCGGCGTCCTTCGCGAGGGCCTCCAGGAGCGCCTCTGTTGTGGCGACGTAGTTCCCCATCGACACGAGCGACTCATCGGGACTGTCCGGGAGTCCCGGTGGATCCTCGGGCTTCTCCAGGAACGCCTTGATGATGCCCGGGTGGGCGGGATCGACGTCGATCACACCGAAGTCCGACGATATCGAGCGAGGTTGCCGGATACCGGCGACGGTGAAATCCGCCCCGCTTGCGACGTGGGCGTCGACCATCTGGTGGAAGTCCATGCGGTAGACGTGGTCGGCTCCGACGACGACGATGTACTCCGGGCGCTCGTCTTCGATGATGTTCTCGCACTGGTAGATCGCGTCCGCGCTTCCGAGATACCAGTGCTTGCCCCGGCGCTGTTGCGCGGGCACGGGCGCGACGTAGTTGCCCAGCAAAGGCGACATCCGCCACGTTAAGGCGACGTGCCGGTCGAGCGAATGCGACTTGTATTGCGTCAGCACCACCATCTTGAGGAGCTGGGAATTCGCGAGGTTCGACAAGGCAAAGTCGACAAGCCGGAAGGTTCCCCCGAAGGGCACGGCGGGCTTGCATCGAAACTCCGTCAGCGGCATGAGCCGCTTTCCCTCGCCGCCAGCGAGGACGATGGCAAGGACGGTGGGACCGGGCATGCGGCCAGTCTACGGGCGGATGCTCATCGTCGGGGGAGCCCTGCCGAGTGGTGAAGCGGGCGAGGGATACCCTGAGGGGGTGCGCGTCGACTTGCTCACTCGGGAGTACCCTCCCCACGTCTACGGGGGAGCGGGAGTGCACGTCTTCGAGCTCGCCACCGTGCTCCGGAACCGCGTCGACGTTCGGGTGCGCTGCTTCGACGGGACGAGGGATGAACCGGGCGTCGAGGGCTACACCCTGGGCACCGCGACGGGGGATGCCGCGCTCGATGTACTGGCCCTGAACCTTCCGATAGCCCGTGATTGCGCGGGTGCCGACATCGTCCATTCCCACACGTGGTACGCGAACGGAGCGGGGCATCTCGCCTCGTTGCTGGGCGGAGCCCCCCACGTCCTCACCGCCCACTCCCTGGAACCGCTCCGTCCGTGGAAGGCGGACCAACTCGGGGGCGGTTACCGCGTGTCGTCGTGGATCGAAAGGACGGCGTACGAGTCGGCCGCGGGAGTGATCGCCGTGAGCGCGGGGATGCGGGACGACGTGCTTCGGGTCTATCCCTTCGTCGACCCCGACGCGGTGCGTGTTGTGCACAACGGAATCGACGTGGAGAAGTGGCGTCCACCCTTACCGGAGGAGCGGGAGGCGGCGAACGCGGTCGTCCGCGGGTACGGCATCGACCCGTCTCGACCCGCGGTGGCGTTCATCGGGCGCGTCACCCGGCAGAAGGGCCTCCCGTACCTCCTGAAGGCGGTCGAGCGCCTTCCCGACGATGTTCAGGTGGTCCTGTGTGCGGGCGCTCCCGACACCCCGGAGTTCGGGGCGGAGGTGTCGGCTACCGTCGCCTCCCTCCAGGAGCGGCGAACCGGCGTGATCTGGATCGAGAAGATGCTGCCGAGGAACGAGGTGATCGCCGTCCTCGATGCCTGCACGGTGATGGCGTGCCCCTCGGTCTATGAGCCGTTGGGAATCGTCAACCTCGAGGCGATGGCGCTAGGACTCCCCGTGGTCGCAACCGCGACGGGGGGGATTCCCGAGGTGGTCGTCGACGGCGTCACCGGGACCCTCGTGCCCATCGATCAGGCAAACGACGGTACCGGAACCCCGGTCGATGCGGAGCGGTTCGCCGCCGATCTCGCCGACGCTCTCGAACACATGCTCGCGGATCCCCAGAAGGCGTCGCGGATGGGTGAGGCGGGGCGCGAGAGGGCGACGCGGGACTTCTCATGGGACGCCATCGCCGATCGCACCGTCGCCGTTTACGAGGCCCTTCTCGCGTGATCGCGTGCTGGGGTCGCGCGGTACGGAGAGGCTAGGCTCGACCGCATGACCGACGTGATCCGCGTGACGAACGTGACGCTCGCGCGGGCGGGTGCGGAGATCCTTCGGGACGTGTCCTGGACCGTGGGCCAGGAGGAGCGGTGGGTGGTCCTCGGGCCCAACGGAGCGGGGAAGACGTCTCTCCTGGGACTGTTAGCCGCGCGTGCGCATCCCGGAGTCGGTTCGGTCGAGGTACTGGGATTGGACGTCTCCGACGCGACCGTTCAGGAACTTCGGGTGAGGGTGGGGTTGTCGAGCGATGCCCTTGCCGCACGCATCGCCGATCACGAACTCGTTCGCGACGTCGTCCTCACCGCCGCCTACGGCGTCACGGGGCGGCAACTCGAGGACTACGAGACCGTCGACCTCGAGCGGGCCGTCGCGCTCCTCGACGCGTTCGGCCTTGCGGGACTGGTGACACGCGAGTTCGGGACGCTCAGCGAGGGTGAGAAGAAGCGCACCCAACTCGCTCGCTCGCTCATGTCCAACCCCGAGGTCCTCCTCCTCGACGAACCCGCCGCCGGTCTCGACCTTGGGGGCCGAGAGGAACTCCTCGACGCGCTCACCCGACTCGCCGCCGACCCGAACGCCCCCGTCCTCGTCCTCGTGACCCATCACGTCGAGGAGATTCCGGAAGGCTTCGGGCACGCACTCATCCTCTCCGATGGCGGGGTGCTCGCCGCCGGACCGATCGAGGACGTCGTGACCGCACGGAATCTCTCCGTTGCCTTCGGCATGCCGATCGACCTTCGGCACTCGGGGGGGCGTTGGTCCGCTCGCCGCGTGACCGGCTAATTCACCCTTCGCACACCGGTGGGGGTTCGCGGACCGTCGCGACTCATCCCTCCGGATGATGGCGGTTTCCCGTCAGCCTCGTGGGGGTCATCCCGCCGCACGATACGCATCGAGAAGAGCCCACCGCTAGGATGCGAGGAGGGCGCAAACGGCGCCGGAAGGTGGCGAGATGGATTCCATGTGGTGGTTCGTTGGAGCGGTGCTCCTTGGGGTAGCCGAGGTCTTCACCCTCGACCTGACGTTGCTGATGTGTGGTGGCGGCGCCCTCGCTGGAGGCCTTGCCGCGCTTCTGGACGCGCCCTGGTGGGTCGCGTCACTGATCGCGATCGTCACCGCTCTCCTGTTGCTCTTTGCCTTGCGTCCCTTCCTGTTGAAGTCGTTGCGGGAGAGGACGCCCCTGGTGGAGACCAACGCGGCCGCATTGCTCGGGAAGTCCGCGACGTCGGTGACTGAAGTCACGGAGCACAAGGGTCGCGTCAAGATCGGGGGCGAGGTCTGGAGCGGACGGACGGAAGAAGACGCGCCGGTCATTCCCGAGGGCACCGCCGTCAAGGTGCTGCGCATCCGCGGGGCCATCGCCGTCGTGGAAGCGGAATAATCGCGGGCCTTCCGGCTCGCGCACGAATCGAAAAGGGGTAAGACAATGTTCGACAACCTCAGCAACGACCCTGGACAGGTCTGGTTGCTCATCGCGCTTCTGGCGCTCGCGATCTTTGCCATCTCGATCCTCGCGCGCTCGATTCGCATCGTCCCGCAGGCTCAGGCCTATATCGTTCAGCGACTCGGCCGATACAGCCGGACGCTCGACGCCGGCCTGCACTTGCTCGTGCCCTTCATCGACACGGTGCGGGCCAAGGTCGCCCTGTGGGAGCAGGTCGTGTCTTTCGCCCCGCAGTCGGTCATCACGTCCGACAACCTGGTGGTCGAGATCGACACGGTCATCTACTTCCAGGTAACCGAGCCGCGGTCCGCGGTGTACGAGATCGCGAACTACATCGTCGGTGTCGAGCAGTTGACCGTGACAACGCTTCGTAACGTCGTCGGCACGATGGACCTTGAGCAGACGTTGACGAGCCGCGACCAGATCAACGGTCAGCTCCGTGGCGTCCTGGACGAGGCGACCGGCAAGTGGGGCATCCGCGTCAACCGCGTCGAGCTCAAGACGATCGAACCGCCAGCCTCGATCAAGGACTCGATGGAGAAGCAGATGCGTGCCGAGCGTGACCGTCGTGCCGCGATCCTCACCGCGGAGGGCGTCAAGCAGTCCGCGATCCTCACGGCAGAGGGTGACAAGCAGTCGGCGATCCTCAAGGCGGAAGGTTCCGCGCAGGCGAGGATTCTTGAGGCCGAAGGCCAGTCCCGCGCCATCCTCCAGGTGTTCGACGCCATCCACGAGGGCGACGCGGACTCCAAGCTGCTCGCGTACCAGTACTTGCAGATGCTTCCCGAGATCGCTAAGACGGAGTCGAGCAAGATTTGGTTCGTACCGACCGAGTTCACGACCGCGCTCAAGGCGATCACCGCTGGATTTGGTGCTGAGGGCCAACCGAAGGCCCTCAAGGCGGCGGCCAACCGCAAGTCGACGGCCCAGAAGTCCGCGCTCGGAGACTCGGCAGCGGCCCTGGCCGCGGCGAAAGCCGAACTCAAGAACGCGACCGACGACGCGACATCGTCCGGCCGTACGAGTGGCAAGCCCTTCGACCCGGAGGTCGAGAAGGGGCTCAAGTAGTCGTAGTGCGAGGGCGGGCCCGGGGAGATTGTCCCCGGGCCCGCTCCGCGTTTCGGCCGATAGCGGTCTGTGCTGGAGGAAGATGGGGGAGTGCCCATCGTTCGCTTCGACGACCCCCTCGACCCCGCGCTCGCCGACTATCGCGATCTGACGGACGTGGCCCTTCGGCGCCGGGTCGAACCGTCTCTCGGGCTCTACATCGCCGAAAGCCAACCCGTCATCGCACGGGCACTTGAGGCGGGGCACGCGCCGCGGTCGTTCCTGTGCTCGGACAAGTGGCTGCCGTCGATTGAGCCCCTTATCGCCCCGTGGCCGGACGTGCCGGTGTTCCTCGGCTCGGGGGGCCTCCTCGAGCGGGTGACCGGCTTCAACGTTCACCGGGGGGCGCTCGCCGCGATGCAGCGGCCGGAACTTCCGTCTGTCACGGAGGTTCTCAAGGGGGCGAAGCGCGTGGCCGTGCTCGAGGACCTCGTCAACCACACCAACGTGGGTGCGGTGTTCCGCTCCGCCGCCGCGATGGGGGTCGAGGGTGTGCTGCTCGCGCCACGATGTGCGGATCCGCTCTATCGACGGTCGGTGCGGGTGTCGATGGGAACGGTGTTTCAGGTGCCGTGGACGCGGCTCGAACCGTGGCCGGAGGGGCTCGACGCGCTGCGGGCGGAAGGCTTCGCGATCGCCGCCCTTGCCCTGGACGACGACGCCGTGCCGCTCGACGAGTTTGCGGCGCGGGGCCTGCCCGAGCGCTTGGCGCTCATGCTGGGCGCGGAGGGGGACGGGCTGTCCCACGGCGCGATCGCGGGGGCCGACGTGACCGTCACCATCCCGATGTCCGCGGGAGTTGACTCCCTCAACGTCGCCGCGGCGAGCGCGGTCGCGTTCTGGGCCACGCGGGCGTAGCGCGGCGGGGCTTTCGGGCTCCCCAGCCTCCCTGCCGACGGTGAGTGCTGGTTTTCGGCCCTGGATCGGCACTGGTTGTCTGCAGGGGCTCTTGAATCCTCCCTGCCGACGGTGAGTGCTGGTTTTCGGCCCTGGATCGGCACTGGTTGTCTGCAGGGGTGCCCGTGTCGGGATTCCGTGAGATAATCGAACATATGTTCGACTAGGTGAGTGCCCTCACCCCTCACGATGGAGCACCGATGACGATCGTGGAGACCCCCGGGTCCACGGTGGAGACCCCCGCCGCCGAACGCCTCGCCCACGTCCGCGCCGTTCTCGCGGGGGCCGAGGGGAGGCTCGGCATCGTCCGGGACCTCGCCCTCGTCGGGCCGGACGACGGGGGTGGCGCGGGCGTCCCCGCGACCTTCCCCGCCGGCAGGACCCTTCCCCTCGGCGACGAGGTCGCCTCGTTGCTTCCCGGGGGCGCGCTCCGTCGCGGAACGGTGGTCTCCGTCGAGGGTTCCACGTCGCTCGTCCTCGCCCTCCTCGCCCGGGCGTCGCGGGAGGGAAGTTGGGCCGCGATCGTGGGTCTACCCCACGTCGGGGTGGTCGCCGCGTCTCGCCGGGGCATCGACCTCGCCCGGCTCGCCCTCATTCCCCACCCCGGAGCGGAGGCCGCGACCATCGCGGCCGCGTGCGTCGACGGCATGGACATCGTCGTCCTCGGCCCCCGCCTCGCCCTGAGCGACGCCGACCGCAGGCGCCTCGCCGCCCGCGCCCGCGAGCGGGGGGCCGTCATCGTCAGCATCGGCCCCGACCCCGCGACCCACACCGCGCTCCGCGTGCTCCGCTCGGAATGGAGCGGCCTCGGCGCGGGGGAGGGACGCCTCAAGGAGCGCACCGTGATTGTGGCCCGCTCGGGGAGGCACCTGGGTGCCCCGGAGGAGATCGCCGTGGTCCTCGACGGGGACGCCTCCTCCCTTTCGCGACTGGGGGTCACGTACACCGAAAGGGCGGCCGAGGCGCGAAGGATCCTGGGAGTGGCGTGAGTGGGCGGAAGGGGGCTGCCGGTGGCGCCATGAGCGGCGGCGAGCCCGTCACGGATCGGGTCGTTCGTCGGGCCGTCCTGTGGGTGCCGGACTGGCCCATCGTCGCGGGCGTCGCGGAGGCGGGCCTCGGCGCGGAGACCCCGGCCGCGATCCTCCACGGACGCGGGATGGTCGCGGTCTCCGCGGCGGCCAGGCGGGCCGGGGTGCGGCGGGGGATGCGCAAGAGGCAGGCCCAGCGGGTGTGCCCCGAGGTGGTCCTCCTACCCCACGACGAGGGCAGGGACACCCGGGCCTTCGAGGCGGTCGCCGCCGCCGCCGAACAGGTCGTGTCCGGGGTCGAGGTCTCCCGTCCCGGCGTCCTGATGATCTCCTCCGACGGGGCTGCGCGGTTCCACGGGTCGGAGGAAGCCCTCGCGGAGGAACTCGTGACGGCCGTCGCCGAGATCGCGGGATGCGAGTCTGGCGTCGGGATCGCCGACGGGCTCCTGGCCGCCGTGATTGCGGCGCGGGAGAACGTCATCGTCCCCGCCGGGGGATCCCGCGCCTACCTCGCGCCGAGGCCCACCTCCAACCTCACCTACGCCGCGATGGAGCCTCGGTACCGGCAAGCGATCGCCGACCTCGTGAGCGTCCTCGACCGGTTGGGGATCCGCACGATGGGGGATTTCGCCGCCCTCCCGTCCGGCGACGTCATCGCCCGATTCGGCGCCCCGGGAGCCTGGGCCCTGAGGCTCGCCTCCGGAGGCGACCTCGCCCCTCCCGTGGCGAGGCGCATCGAACAGGACATCGAGGTGCGGGAGGAGTTCGAGGACGGGGCGGCGAGTATCGAACGGCTCGCGTTCGCCGCGAGGAGGGTCGCGGAGGCGCTCGATCTCGCCATGCTCGAGGCCGGGGTGAGGTGCCTTCGCGTGAGCATCGCGGTGACGACCGAGCGTGGGGATCGGCTCGAGCGGATCTGGCGCACGGACGTCGGGGCCCGCCCCGGGGCGTTCGTCCGGCATATGACGGATCGGGTCCGGTGGCAACTCGAAGGCTGGCTGAGCGGGACCGCCGCCGGCCCGGAGGCGGCCAACCTCTCGTCCCTAAGCCTCCTCGCCCTCGACGTGATCCCCACCGGAGCGGAGCAGGACTTCCTCTGGGGCGGGGTCTCCGGCGCCGACTCCCGCGCCCGCCGGGCCATGGAGAGGGTTCAGGGCCTGGTGGGGGCGGAGGCCGTGCTCGTCGCGGAGGAGCAGGGGGGACGCACCCCCGCCGACCGCACCCTCCTCGTCCCCTGGGGTCAGGAACCGAGGGGGGCGAGGCGCGTCGACCGTCCCTGGCCGGGACGCCTGCCCGAACCCGCCCCCGCGACCGTCCTCGGGGCCCCCGAACCGATTGACCTGCTCGACGCCGGGGGGCGGCCCGTCGTCGTGACGGAACGCCTCTACGTGACCGCGCCCCCCACGTGGGCGGTTCTTCCGGGGGACGACGGGCCGGGGCAGGTCGCGGTCGAGGCGTGGGCGGGGCCGTGGCCGATCGTCGAGAGGTGGTGGTCCGAGGACGCCTCCCGTCGGGCGTACCTCCAGGTGGCGCTCGCGGACGGCAGGGCCGTGCTCGTGGCCTCCCGGCGGGGCGAGTGGACCCTGGAGGCGGTCTATGACTGACGGCGGCTCGGCGGGGGGTGAGGCCCGCTACGCCGAACTTCACTCGCACACGGCGTACTCGTTCCTCGACGGCGCGAGCCAGCCGGAGGAGATGGCGGCCGAGGCGGCTCGCCTCGGGCTCTCCGCCCTCGCCGTCACCGACCACGACGGCCTGTACGGAATCGTGAGGTTCGCGGAGGCGGCCCGCGCCGTCGATCTCCCCACCGTCTTCGGGGCCGAACTCCACCTCGAGGCCAACGACGCCACGGGCCGCCCCATCCTCGACCCGCCTACCGGGGTACCGGACCCCCGGGCGACTCACCTCGTCGTCCTCGCGCGGGGACCGTCGGGGTATGCGCGCCTGTCGCGCGCGATCGGGCTGGGGCACCTCGCGACGGGGGAGAAGGGTGCGGCCCGCTACACCCCGGAGGGGCTCGCCGAGGCGGCGGCGGGGGAGTGGCTCGTGCTGACGGGTTGCCGCAAGGGGGCCGTGCGGCGCGCCCTCGCGGGAGGGTCGGGCGGCGACGGGGGTCCCGTCACGCGCGCGGGCGTCGCGGCCGCCCGGGCGGAGATCGACCGGCTCGTCGCCCTCTTCGGGAGGGAGAACGTCGCCGTCGAGATTACCGATCACGGTTCTCCCCACGACGGCGAACGCAACGACGCCCTTGCTGGGCTGGCCCTGGAGGCGGGGCTCCCCCTCGTCGCCACCTCGAACGCCCACTACGCCACCCCGCGCGACGCCGACCTTGCCGGGGCCCTCGCGGCCGTCCGCGCCCGCTCGTCGCTCGACGACATGGACGGATGGCTCAGCGGCGGCCCGACCGCCCACTTGCGCTCCCCCGAGGAGATGCTTCGCCTCCACCGGCGTCACCCCGAGGCCGTCGAGGCCGCCCATCGGCTGGGGCTCGAGTGCGCGTTCGACCTGCGGCTCGTCGCCCCCAACCTTCCGCCCTACCCCGTTCCACCCGGTCACGACGAGGCGTCCTGGCTGCGCGTGCTCGTTGACAAGGGGGCGCTCGAACGCTACGGCCCGCGAGACGCCGAGCGGATTCCCGGTGCGTACCGGCAGATCGAGCACGAGCTGAGGATCATCGAGCAGCTCAACTTCCCCGGGTACTTCCTCATCGTCCACGACCTGACCCAGTTCTGCCGGGAGAAGGGGATCCTGTGCCAGGGGAGGGGCTCGGCGGCCAACAGCGCCGTGTGCTACGCGCTCGGGGTGACGGCGGTCGACGCGGTCACCCACAAGCTCCTGTTCGAGCGCTTCCTCGCCCCCGAGCGGGACGAACCCCCAGACATCGATGTCGACATCGAGTCGGACCGGAGGGAGGAGGTCATCCAGTACGTCTACGAACGCTTCGGGCGGATCAACGCCGCGATGGTCGCCAACGTCATCTCCTACCGGCCGCGCTCGGCCGTGCGCGACGCCGCCCGCGCCCTCGGCTACGACGTCGGCCAACAGGATGCGTGGTCCAAGACGATCGACCGCTGGTCGTCCCTCAAGGATCGCCGCAAGGACTACGAGGACTGGATGACCCCCCGCCGAGACTCCGCCTGGCCCGGGCCCTTGGCCAAGCCCCCGCCACCACCGCCGTCGGGGGAACTCGACCACATCCCCGCGCCCGTGATCGATCTCGCCGAGCGGTTCCTCCGGCTGCCCCGGCACCTCGGCGTCCACCCCGGCGGAATGGTTCTCTGCGACCGTCCCGTCCTCGACGTCTGCCCGGTCGAGTGGGCCCGCATGCCCGGCCGAACCGTCCTCCAGTGGGACAAGGACGATTGCGCCGACGCGGGGCTCGTCAAGTTCGACCTGCTGGGGCTTGGGATGCTCTCCGCCCTCCAGTACGCGTTCGGGTTCGTGCGCGAGACCGAGGGGATCGACCTCAGCCTGCACGGGCTGCCCCAAGAGGATCCGCGCGTCTACGACCTGCTCTGCGCCGCCGATACCGTTGGCGTCTTCCAGGTCGAGAGCCGCGCCCAGATGGCGACCCTGCCGCGCCTCCATCCCCGGCGGTTCTACGACATCGTCATCGAGGTGGCGCTCATCCGGCCCGGCCCCATTCAGGGCGGGTCGGTGCACCCCTACATCAACCGCGTCCGGGGCCGCGAGAAGGTCACCTACCTCCATCCCCTCCTGGAGCGCGCGCTCTCCAAGACCCTCGGCGTGCCGCTCTTCCAGGAGCAGCTGATGCAGATGGTCATGGACATCGCGGGCTTCGACGGGTCGGAGGCCGACCGGCTTCGCCGAGCCATGGGGTCCAAACGCAGCCTCGAACGCATGGAGGCCCTCCGGGGGAGGCTGATGGAAGGGATGGCGGCCAACGGCGTGGAGGACGAGGTCGCGGAGAAGGTCTACGAGCAGCTCAAGGCCTTCGTGGGCTTCGGCTTCCCCGAGTCGCACTCGTTCTCCTTTGCCTACCTCGTCTACGCCTCCGCGTGGCTCAAGGTCCACCACCCCGCCGCCTTCTACGCCGGGATCCTCGCCGCCCAGCCCATGGGGTTCTACTCACCCCAATCCCTCGCCGCGGACGCCCGACGCCATGGCGTGACCGTCCTCCGGCCGTGCCTCGCCCGCTCCGGCGTCCAGGCGCGGGTGGAGAAGGTCGAGGCTGAGCGACTCGACGCGTCCGTGCCTCCCGCCGAGCGGAGGGACGACCAGGCGCGGTTGGTCGACGCCGACCCGACCCTCGCGGTCCGGTTGGGGTTGGCGGCGGTGCGGGGCGTGGGGGTGGACGTCGCCGAGGCGATCGTCGCCGCCCGAGAGGCGGGGCCGTTCCGCGACCTTCGCGACGCGGCCCGGCGCATCCGCGTGAAGGGGAGGGGTCCGGCGGGGGAGTTGGGGTTCGCGCCCGATCGAGGGCTGAGCGTCGCCCAGTGGGAGGGGCTTGCCACGGCGGGGGCGCTCGAGGCGCTCGGCGTGACCCGACGCGAGGGGTTGTGGGCGTCGGGGGCCCTGGCGCTGGAGGGGCCGGACACCTTGCCGGGGGTCGCCGTCGGCATCGAGGCGCCCACCTTGCCGGGGATGAGCGATGTCGAACTCGCCGTGGCCGACGTGTGGGCGTCGGGCGTGTCCGTCGACGTGTACCCGACGGCGTTCGTCCGCGACCGGCTCGACGCCGAGGGCGTGCTTCGGGTGTCGGACGTGTTCACCCACGAGGCCGAGCGACGGGTACGGGCGGCCGGGGTCGTCACCCACCGCCAACGTCCCCCGACGGCCAGCGGGGTGACGTTCCTGTCCCTCGAGGACGAAACGGGGGTCCTCAACGTCGTCTGTTCGAGGGGGGTGTGGCTGCGCTACCAGGCCGTCGCCCGGGGGGCGTCCGCTCTCATCGTCCGGGGGATCGTCGAGCGTGCCGATGGCGCGACCAACCTCGTCGCCGACCACATCGCGCCGCTCGGCCTCAAGGTCCCGGCGCGGTCCCGCGACTTCCGGTAGCAGGGTCTTCCGTGCCGTCGACGGGGGTCTGCCATACTTTGGCCATGACGGACTCGTGGAGGGACGGGGTTCCGCAGGCGGTCCAGGACGACATGGATCGCCTCTTCGCGGTCGTCGAACCTTTCGCTCTGCGCACCATTTCCCGTTTCCGACGGCTGATTCCATTCGGCGCCGTCCTCGAGAATTCGGGGGAGACCCGCACGGTGGGCTCCGTTCCCAAGAAGCTGACCCCCTTCACCCTGGCGATCCGCGGCATGCTCGTTGAGGGGTTGCGTCAGGATCGGGACTCCCTCAAGGCGGTGGTTCTGGTCGAAGACGTGGCGGTCGAATCCCTGCATTCCGATGCGATTCGTTTCACCCTCGAGCACCGAGACGGGCCGGCGATCGCCGTGTTCGCACCGTATTCCGTCGGACCATGGCCGCGGAGGAAGGTCACGTTCGGGCCAGGCACTACCGATGAAGGGGAGCGCCTCGTCTGGGAGGATTGACCGCCGTTCAGGACGGGGGCGAAGGCTCTCGGACGAGTGCGTGGTGGATGGTGGAGCCCAGCCACATCACCCCGATGAAGCCGACGAGCACACCCAGGACCACCGTGTTGGCGGTGACGAGCACCCACACCATGAGGATGAAGCTTCCGGGGACGCGAAGGCGGGCGAACCGATCCAGGAGCGTCAGGTCGTCCAACTTCTTGGCGAGCGACCGGGACCCGATCGCGAGAGAGATCACGCTGAGGCAAAACGCCAGGACGGCAACCACCCGTGGCCCCGAGACCAGGGGCCAGCCCTGGTCCGAGTAGTAGGCCCAGGCCAGCACGCCGATGACGGCGACAAGACCGGTCGCCTGCGCATCCCTCCGGTTCAGTCCGATGTCGTGCTCCCTTGTTCAGGCGTTCGACTTAAACAGGCGACAGTGTCCGCGATTCCGTCGGTCGCCTTCACCACGAGGCTACCAACCTCCGGGTGAACCGTGAGTCAGCTTTCCTCTCGAGCGGCGATGGCCGCTAGGAGGGTGAGTAAGGCTCTAGAGCAACTCGTTGACCTTCGCCATGACCTCGAACGCGTCCGCGACGTAGAGCACGTCGGCCTTGCCTTGGGCCCAGCCGCAGGTCTCGTCGAGGTTGATCGCTCGGCGTTCGGAGACGAAGCGCCAGCCGACGACGTGCGGCTCCTCACCGTGGCAGCAGGTCGCGAGGCCCTTGCGGTGGCGTGGCGTCGAACCGGTCTGACCGATCTGGTTGAGGTGGCTCATGAACGACATGACCTCGGTGCCTTCGGAGCCCTGGTCGACGAGCGACTTGCTGCTGCCGAGCGAAGCGTGGGCGAGATCGAGGAAACCGAGGACCAGGCGCTCGGCGTCCTTGACGTGCGTGGCACCGTCCTTCTGCTTCTTGGTCCAACCGGCGCCAGCGACCAGCAGGATGTCGGCGTCGGGGCGGATGGTCTGGGCCTCGGCGGCGGCGGCCTCGATTCCCGTCACCTTGGTGCGGAGTTCGGTCGCCGAAAGGTCCACCGATACGTTGTCGAGGCTGGCCTTGCCCGATCCGAGGGGTGCGGGCTCGAACGCACCGGGGCTCGTGAGCAGGAACCAAGGGCGCTGGCTGCGGCTGAGTTTCGCCACCATGCGCTGCCGGTAGAACCAACGCTCGGCCTGAACGGCGCCGCCCTCGGCCGAGAGCGCGGTGACCTGGGTCTCGATCCGACCATCGAGACGCGCGGCCGCACCGGGAAGCGCCCGGCAGAATCGCGGCGTCGCCGGGGCGACGACGATCGTCGCCTCGGACGTCGAGACGAGGGCCGCGGCTGCGGCCACGTCACTGGCGTAGCGCGAAACGGCGAACTCGGCGCCACTCACGCCCAGAATTCGCTCGACCCCGGTCAGGGTGTTCGCCGCCGCGGCGACATCAGCGCCGATCACACCGGCGACCAGGGGCGCCTTGAGGTCGTGGGCGAGCCTCGAAGCCGCCGTCAGCGCTTCGTATGCGGCCTTGGGCAGTGTGCCGTCCGCCTCGGTGTGGGCCAGGAAAAGAATCGTGTCCATCGCTCGTAGCCTCCTCAGCCCTTGATCCAGGTGACGATCTCCTGCGCGATCTCGTCCGCGG
>CAZMCU010000024.1:0-24841 GCA_964564915.1 uncultured Demequinaceae bacterium
GAGGCGCGTCGCATGGGACTCTCCGCCGAGAATTACGAGAGTGCGGGACTCGCGTACGAACCGTTCCTCATCGCCGCAGGGCTCTAGCCCGCGAAAGACTCTCGGACAAGGGGGACAGACGCCGAGTAGCGTGGTTCCGTGCCCGCTTCCACCGTTCGCCTTCCCTCCGCTCCCGATCCCGTGTTGGCGGCGATGGCTACACGTGCCGCGGTCGAACTGCGAACCGACATCCTCCCGTTTTGGGAACGGCACGTGTTCATCGGAGATGACTGGATGGTCGGCGAGGTGGGAGACGACCTCACGATTCGCGACGACGTCCCCCGCCACTCCGTCATCGTCGCTCGGATGCTGTGGACGTTCGCCGCGGCTGCGCGCGAGGAGCGACACATGGGGAGGCACGAACGGTGGATCGAGGCGGGCAGGCGGGCCTACCGCATCCTCACGGGGCCGTGTTGGGACCGTATGAGCGGCGGGGTTTTCTGGAGTCTCCGCCCCGATCGCACGCCCCTATCCGACCGCAAACAGGTGTATGCCCAGGCGTGCGCCATCTACGGGCTCGTCGAGTGGCACGTCGCGACGCGCGAGAGGGCCCCACTGGAACGGGCCATGGAGGTGTTCGATGCGATCGAAGAGCACTCGCGGGATCGTCAGCAGGGGGGCTACCTCGAAGCGCACTCCGCGGCGTGGGGTGTGCTGAAAGACACTCGCCTCAGTGAACGGGACCTCAAGGCCCCCAAGTCGATGAACACCAACCTCCACGTACTGGAGGCGTACACGACGCTCGCCAAGGTGACGCGGGATCCGCGCGTGCTGGGAGCCCTCAGCGACCTGCTCACGGTGAGCCTCGACCACATCGTCGTCGCCGACCCGTGGCCGCATTGCGCCCTGTTCTTCACCACGGAATGGCGTTCCCTGACGCCGAACATTTCGTGGGGGCGCGATATCGAGGCGAGTTGGCTCATGTGGGAGGCGGCGAAGGTGGTGGGGGACGAGGCGCTCACCGCTCGGACCCGCGAGGTGACGATGGGACTCGCGGACGCCGTCCTTGCCCATGGGGTCGATCCCGACGGTTCGGTGCTCTACCAGGGAACGCCCACCGAGGTCCTTGAGATGGAGAAGCATTGGTGGCCGCAAGCGGAAGGCGTCGTCGGGTGGCTCAATGCCTACGGGGTATCGGGGGAGAAACGCTACCGCGATGCCGCGCTCAGAACGTGGGCCTTCATCGAGGCGCACATGATCGATCGCCACAACGGAGAGTGGTTCTCCGTCCTCTCTCGCGAGGGAGACCCCCTTCCCCAGCATCCCGCGAGCAAGAAGATGGGACCGTGGAAGTGCCCGTACCACAACGCGCGCGCCTGCCTCGAGGTCATGCGCAGGATTGGGGTGTGACGCGACCGTGACCCGCATCATCTCAGGGAGCGTTGGGGGGCGACGAATCGCCGTTCCCCCCAAGGGCACGCGACCCACGACCGATCGCGTGCGGGAGGCGATCTTCGGCAAGCTCGACGCGGAGGGTTCGCTCGCGGGAGCGAGGGTCCTCGACGCTTTCGCGGGGAGTGGCGCGCTGGGAATCGAGGCGCTGTCGAGGGGGGCTGAACATGCGACGTTCGTCGACAACGCGGCAGCGGCGATCAAGGTCGTCGGGGCGAACCTTCGCGAACTCGGACTGGAGAGTGCGGCCTCTGTGGTGAAGGCGAACGTCCTCGATCACCTGTGGTTCAAGGGGGAGCCATTCGATGTCGCGCTCCTCGACCCACCCTATGACCTGACGCCCCGCCGCCTTACGGCTGTTCTCGCCGCGCTCGTGCCTCGCCTGGTACCCGGGGCGCGCATCGTCCTCGAATGGTCGTCGAGGGGCACCGCACCGGAGTGGCCCCCGGGAATCGTTCCGGACGAGGTGCGCAAATACGGTGGAACCACGGTCCATTACGCGATCGTCCAGGGACGGGCTGCGACCGATGGCGGTACCCTCAAGCCATGACGACCGCGGTCTTTCCTGGCACCTTCGACCCCGTGACCCTTGGACACCTCGACATCGCGGAGCGAGCGCGCAGCCTCTTCGACACCGTCATCCTCGCCGTTGCCGACAACTCCCAGAAGATTCCGCTTCTCGATGTCGAGACGCGGGTGACGTTGGCCCGGCAAGCCATCGCGGACCTCGACGGGGTGGAGGTCGCCGCGACCGATGGACTCCTCGTCCACTTTTGCCGGGAGGTGGGGGCGACCGCGATCGTCAAGGGCCTTCGCGGAGGAGCGGACTATGACGCCGAACTTCCGATGGCCCTCATGAACCGGCAGATCTCCGGGCTGGAGACCATCTTCATTTCGGGGGACCCCGCGCTTCAGCACGTCGCGTCGAGCCTCGTGAGGGACGTCGCCCGGCACGGGGGATCGATCGCCGCGCTTGTTCCCCCTGGCGTCGAACCAGCCGTCGTCGCAGCGCTCGCCCGCGAACGCTAACCGCCGCCGATGTCACCTGAGCGTCCTAGCAGACGCTGAGTGCTGACGTAGGCCCGGTTTTCGACACTGGGTGTCGGCCAGGGCGTCTCAGGTCTCCTGGCAGACGCTGAGTGCTGAGATTCAGCGGAGAATCGGCACTCAGTGTCTGCTAGGGCGCGGGCAACCATCCGTTCCGCCCCGATGGCTTGAGGGTGCCCCCGGCATCGCGTAGACTCATGCGCTGGTCCGGCCGGTAGCGGCACGGGTCAAGGTCCATGAGGACCGGAGATAGCGGGAGGGCCGATGCCAACCAAGCATGGGCCGGACAACCCGTCGCTCATCGTTTCCGTGAAGGACATCGCGCGGAGACCGGGTGTCGAGAAGTCCTACCACCGCGTCGTTCCGGCCCCCGCGGTTCTTGGCACCGACGTCATCGGCGTACCGGAGGGTTCCGACCTCGAATTGGACCTCAGATTCGAGTCGGTATCCGAAGGTATCTGGGTCTCCGGAAGCGTCACGGCTCGCGCCGTGGGAGAGTGCGTCCGGTGTCTGGATGAGGTGACGCTTGACCTGGTCGCCCCCATCCAAGCGCTGTTCGTCTACCCCGATGCGAGGTCCGACGCCTCCGAGGACGAGGAGGACGTGCACGACTTCGATGGCGTGAACATCAACCTCGAGGACGTGATCAGGGACGCGGTGGTGCTGTTACTGCCGTTCGCCCCGCTGTGTGACCCGGACTGCCCGGGGCTGTGCGGCCAGTGCGGCGCCCGGCTTGCCGACGATCCGGACCATCACCACGACGTGGTCGACCCCCGATGGGCCGCCCTCGAGAGTGTGACAGACGAGAAGGAGAACTAGCCGTGGCAGTTCCGAAGCGCAAGCAGTCGCGCAGCAACACCCGCGCGCGCCGATCGCAGTGGAAGACCACCGCCGCGAACCTCACGACGTGCCCGTCGTGCAAGGCGGAGAAGCTCCCGCACACCGCGTGCCCCGCGTGTGGAGCGTATGACGGTCGCGTCTACGTCGAGGCCGTCAAGACCGAGCACGAGCGCTAGACCAGCCCGGTCGAGGCGCGCGTGACGAGCCAGGGCGAGCAAGCCGCTGCCGCGCTCGCCGAGAGGCTCGGGGTATCCATCGACCCCGAGTTGCTCGTCCTTGCCCTCACGCATCGCTCTTTCGCGTACGAGGCCGGGGGCTTGCCCACCAACGAGAGGCTCGAGTTCCTGGGAGACTCGGTGCTCGGCATCGTCGTCACGGATCGCCTCTACCGCGAGTATCCCGATCTGCCGGAGGGTGAACTCGCCAAGATGCGAGCCGCATGCGTTTCCCAGAGGGCACTCTCCGATATCTCGCGAACCATCGGGCTAGGAGACTTCATCCTTCTCGGCAGGGGAGAGCTCTCCACGGGGGGCTCGGACAAGGACTCCATCCTGGGCGACGCACTCGAGGCTCTCATCGGGGCGGTCTACCTGTCTCACGGGATCGAGGCGTCGAGGGAATTCGTCTTGAGGTTGATCGGCCCGAGCCTCGACGAAGCGGCGGGAATGGGCGCCGGACTGGATTGGAAGACCTCCCTTCAAGAGGCGTGTGCGGAGCGCGGCCTTGGTGCACCCCGCTACGAGGTGGTCGGGGATGGGCCCGACCACGCCCGCAATTTCGAAGCGACGGTCATGATCGACGACGAACCCCGGGGAACGGGCGTGGGTACGGCGAAGAAGTACGCCGAGCAAGAAGCCGCCGCGAACGCCTACCAGGCGATCCTCGCCGCCGATTCCGCAACGGGAACGACGACCGCCACGTAGGGCGTGGAGTTTGACACCGCCCCGTCATCCGTCAGACTGTTCGCATGGAAGTGGGCGGACGGTTGCGGATCGCTATCGGCGCCGTCGCCGCTCTCGCGCTCGGAGCGGGCGGAATGTACTTCTTCGGACCGGGGATGAGGCCCGGGAGCATCGATCACGAGCACAAGCAGCCCCCCTCGGAGTTGCGCCTCGATCGTTCCGATCGCGCCTATCCGCTGTCTGGAATGGTGACCGACGATAGCGGTGACCCCCTCCGCGACGTAACCGTCTCCGTCGGCGACGAGTCGATCTACACGGACGAGACGGGGACGTTCTCCTTTGACGCCGTACCGTTTGGCCCGATCGCCCTGTCCCGGCCGGGGTACCTCCCGACCGAGTACACGTTCGATGGTTCGGTCGAGGACGTCGACATTCCGATGGAGGCGCGGATCGTCCGGGCCATCCACATTTCGTCGACGTGGGCGGTCGACGACGCCGAGGTCCAGAGGCTGATCGACCTCGCCGACGTGACGACGGTCAACGCGTTCGTCTATGACGCAATGGGTGACGACGGCTTCATCGACTACACCACGAAAGTCCAAGCCGCGATCGACCACAACATGATCACGGACACCCCGTACGACCTGGGGGAAAGACTTCAACAAGCGGAGGACGCGGGGCTGTACACGATTGTCCGCATCACCACGTTCGCCAACCCCCTCTACGTGCGGTACTACCCTCAGCAATCCCTGGGTGGAGGGTTCATGGATCCCGGAAACCATGACGCGTGGGAGTATCCACTCGGGCTCGCGGAAGAGGCGTGCCAGTTGGGCGCGGACGAGGTCAACTTCGACTACATCCGCTACCCCAGTCACTTCTACGCGAAGACGCCAACGACCCAAGAGGGCCGGGTGGCGAACATTCGGGCGTTCCTCCAGGAAGCCGCCGATCGCCTTCACGCGATGGGGTGTGCCCTATCGGCCAATTCCTTCGGTGGCGTCACCATGTCCGACACCGACTACGGCATTGGACAACTGGTCGAGGACTTCTCCGCTCCGATCGACGCGTATGCACCCATGACGTACCCCGACCTGTGGAGCCCGGGAGACTTCGGTTTCGACAATCCGACGAACCACCCGAAGGAGGTGGTGGCGGCTCAACTCGACGCCGTCGCACCCCGGGTTGCCCCGGGGGTGGTCGTGCGCCCGTGGCTTCGGGCGTCCTACTGGCCCGACAGTTGGATCCTCGTGCAAATTGAGGACGCGGAGGAACGCGGGATGGGGTGGATCATGTGGTCCGACTTCCACAGCCTCTTCCGCATCAGTTCCTTCCCCGCAGGCACCACGGGGGAAGGCTAAAACACCGGGGCGCTTCGGTTTGACTCTCCCCATTCATCCGTCAGACTGTTGGCATGGCTAGCGGCGGACGTGTGCGGATGCTGCTGGGCGGCGTCGTGGCTGTCGCCGTTGGGGCCGGGGGAATGTACCTCGTTGGACCGGCGCTGGGAATGGGGGCGACCGCGGAGCACGTGCGCAAGGATCCTCCCGCCCAACTCCGCTTGGAACGAACCGATCGCGCCTACCCTCTGACCGGCATCGTGACCAATGATTCCGGGGTTCCCCTCGCCGACGCCGTCGTCGAGGTGGGCGGAGAATCGGTGACGACGGACGCCGAAGGAACCTTCTCGTTTGAGGCCGTGCCTTTGGGCTCGATCACGGTGACGCGACCGGGATACCGCCCCACCGACTACACCTTCGACGGTTCGGTCGAGGAGGCCGACATCGCCATGGAGGTGAGGATCGTCCGCGGGATACGCGTTCCTCCCATCGTCGCGGGGAACGACACGTCGTTCCAAGAGATGCTCGACATCGCGGCGACGACCACGGTCAACGCTTTCGTCTTCGACACCAAGGGGGACTACGACGGGGGCTACGTCTTCTACGACACCCAAGTGTCGGCCGCGGTCGACGGTGGGCTCGTTCGAGTCGCGTACGATCCCGTGCAGCGACTTCAACAGACGCACGACGCGGGCCTCTACGCGGTCACGAGGATCCCCACGTTCATCAGTAGCGCGTACACCGCCGCGTACCCCGAGAACAAGTTGGTGACACAGTTCCTCGACCCCGGGAATCGCAACGCGTGGCAGTATCCTCTCGATCTCGCCGTCGAAGCCTGTCAGTTGGGATTCGACGAGATCCAGTTCGATTACATCCGGTACCCCGATGGATATGCCTCGACTCAGGCGAGGAACCTGGGCAAGACGCCGTCCGATCAGGCGACGAGGGTCGCGAACATTTCGGGCTTCCTGGATGAGGCTCGTAGCCTTCTTCACCCACTGGGGTGTGCGGTCTCGGCCGATATCTTCGGGATCATCAACATGGCCAAGAACGACCAATACCTGGGCCAGTTGGTCGAGGAGACCTCCCAGCACGTCGACGACTACGTGCCGATGATCTACCCCTCGCAATGGGACGCCGATCCCGGTTGGTTTGGGTACGAGGTCCCCAGCCAGCATCCGAAGGAGGTTGTTGGTGCCGTCCTCGATAGCGCGATCTCTCGCGTTGCGCCGGGGACGATCATTCGACCGCTCCTGCAGGGATACTCCTACAGCTCGAGCAAGATCTTTGCGGAGATCTCCGCGGCGGAGGAGCGTGGCCTTGGATGGCAGGTGTGGAACATGGACGGCGTCTACAACGTCAACTCGTTCCCGGCAGGGACAACGGGAGAGGGCTGAGCCGTACCGCCCCGGGACGGGTAGCATCGTTCTATGGGAGACATCACGGTTCTGGTGCTCGATGACCACGAGGTAGTCCGGCGCGGAATCTGCGATGTCTTGGATCGCGCGGAAGGCGTCACGGTCGTCGCCGAGGCCGGAACCGTCCAGCAGGCCATCCGCAGGGCCGACGCCGTCAAGCCGAACGTCATCCTCTCCGACCTCCGGCTCCCGGACGGAACGGGCCTCGATGTCATCGCGCACGTGGTGAAGAACCTTCCGGAGACGCGGATCGTCGTCCTGACCTCGTACGACGACGACGACGCGAGGGCCGCAGCCAAGGCGGCGGGAGCCCATGGATTCATCCCGAAGACCGCGCGCTCAGCGGAGGTGTTGCAGGCGGTGAGGGACGCCGCGGCGGGAAGAGTCTCCGCGACCCGCTTCAAGGTCGAAGAGAACAGCGTGCTCTCCCGCTTGACGCCAATGGAGCAACGCGTGCTCGAACTTGTGGGGCAATCGAAGTCGAACCGCGAGATCGCCGACGAACTGGGGATCGCGGAGAAGACCGTCAAGAACCACGTCACGGCGATGCTCGCCAAGATGGGACTCCAACGTCGCACCCAGGTGGTCGCTTGGGCGACGGCCCGTCGGGCCAGTTCCTTCCGCGGTTAGCGGTACTTCACCGTCCACAGCATGATGCTTCCCGGCATGGCCTCTCCCGGTCGCGCCGGATCGAGGGAGAACGATCCCGCGCGGCGGAGGGCCCTGTTGGCGAGGTTGGATGTCCCCGAGTGCCGGGAGTAGTGCTCCGGGGGACCGATGCCGTCGTCGGTTACGGTGACGGCGAGGTGGTCGCCGTCAACGGCGATCGTCACGTCCGCCCGCGAGGCGTGGGCATGTTGGGCGACGTTGGACAGGCTCTCCCGGACCACGGCGACAAGGTCGTCGGCGAGGGACGCATCGGTTTCGATCTCGCGAGGGAGGGATTCCCACTCGACCTTGCATGTCGGCGAGAATCCGAGAGCATTCTGGGAGACGACGATCTCGCGGCGAACCCTCTCGGAGAGCGGCTCGGCCGACCTCTCGTCGTCCAGCGTGGACACCACCCCCCTGACCTCCCGCTGGGCACGCGTGATGTGGTTTCGGACGGCTTCGAGGGTTGTCTTGAACTCGCTCGGCACGCGGTCGGCGAGCGATTCGACCTGGATCGCGGCGGCGAAGAGCTCCTGGGAAACGAGGTCGTGGAGGTCGTCCGCGATTCGTTGGCGGTCGTCGAGCAACGCGGAGACGTCCTTGACGTGTCGAAGTTCCGCGACCGACAGCGCGAGTGCGGCTTGATCCGCGAAGCGTTGGGCCGTGTCGAGGTCGGAGCTTCCGAAGGCCAATTGATCCTTGTCTCGCCACAACATGAGAAGGCCGACGGTCCTTCCTTCGGCGCGAAGAGGGGCGTAGAGCGCCGGTCCGAATTCCCGAATGGGTTTGAGGATGACGTCTCCCGGGGGTTCGAGGGCAACGGTACCCACACCGGAGCGGATGGTCTCAAGCGCCTGGCCCCCCTCGGGAAGGGCGAGGCCGAGGAGTTCGTTCGCCATCGCTCCGGTCGTGAACTCCATGACCCACTGCTCGTCCATGCCGGGGAGTACGAGGGTCGCGGCGGACGCATGGCCCAACTCCTTCGCCGCCTCGACGAGGCGAGCGAGGGCGTCCTCGTCGCCCGGGTCGGCCAGTAGTCGAGTCGTCACCTCTTGCGAGGCGGTCAGCCAGCGCTCCCGCTCGAGGGCGTTGCGATACAAGGTCGAGTTGTCGATTGCGACGGAGGCGGCCGCCGCGAGCGCTCGGACGATGGTCTCGTCCTGGGAGGTGAATCCTCCCTCCTTGCTCGCGAGGTACAGGTACCCGAAGACCCGATCCCGCACCTTGAGTGCCGTCCCCAGGAACGATCCGAGCTTGGGGTGGCCGGGGGGGAGGCCCTCGAACGCGGGATGTTCCGTCACCTCGTCGATGACGAGGGTGCCCTGAGACGGGATGCGCCCAAGCACGCCGACCGCCCCCGGGCCTCGCCCGATGCGTTCCCACAGCGCGCGATCCATGCCCTTGAAGTAAAAGTCGACGGAGCGACCCTCCGGGCTCAAGACGTTGATCGCCGCGTGCTTGGCACCCGTGTGGGCGAGCGACACGTCGAGGAAGCGGTTGAGGACGGCGGGGAGGTCAAGGTCAGCGTTGAGCGCGATGATCGCGCCGCTGAGGGAATCGGGCACCGGGGCGTCTTCCTATCCGAGGTCTATGACCGTGTCTACCACGTCTAGAAGGCTTCGATCGTGCGTGACGACGATGAGGCCTCTACCCATGATGCGCCCTTCCGCGATGAAGTCGCGCACCACAGCCTCGCCAGCGTCGTCCATGTGTTCGGCTGGTTCGTCGACGAGGTGGATCGGTGCCGGGCTGAGAAGCGCCCTCGCCAAGAGCAGGCGCCTGCGTTCTCCCCCGGAGATGCTCAGGCCGCCGCTGCCCAGGAGGGTGTCGAGTCCCGACGGTTGCCGCGACAGCCACGGGCCGAGGCCGACGATATCGAGCTTCGCTTGCGCCTCCTCGGTCGTGACGTCTCCGCGGGCGACCCTGAGGTTCTCCAGGATCGACGTACCGAAGACGTGGGCGTCCTCGGCCGTCATGGCGATGCGGGTACCGGTGTCCTCCGGTGTGACGGGGTGACCGTCGAGGGTGACCCGACCCTTAACCGGCGTCAAAGCCCCGGCGATCGTGAGGAGCAGCGTGGTCTTCCCCACCCCGGACGGCCCGACGACCCCGACGACCCCGCCGGGGCGAAGGCGGAGCGTTACCGCCCGGGTCGGAGAGACTCCCGGCCAAGCTGCCCGTACGCGGTCGAGGTTGAGGGTCCAATCGTTCGACACACCGGCGACGGCAAGCGCGGGACCAGTGGAGGGAGACGGGGTGGTGGCGGATCCCGAACCAGCCGCCTCGACGATTTCGCGGACCCTTGCCGCTGCCGCCCGAGACCGGAATGCCTGGGCAGAAGCCGCTGGAAGGGCGTTGACAGCCTCGAATGCCGCGAGGGGGGTGAGCGCCACCACCGCGGCCGCGGGTCCCGTGAGGTCCCCGGAGTGAACAGCGGCGATGCCAATGGCGACCACCATCACGACAGCGGCCCCCGAGGCGAGCACCTGGAGGGCGGCGGCGAGCGCCGCGGGTCGTGCCTCCGCTTCCCTCGCGCGCTCGGCGCGGGTGTTCGCGGCCTTGAGCGCGCGGAACGCCTCGGGGAGCGTCCCCCACACGCGGTGTTCCGCCGCCCCGTCCATCGCCGACATCGCCGCGATCGCGACCGCGGCATCGGCTACCGAGCCCTCGACGGACGCGATCTTGGTCGCCCGCGCGGTCAGCAGAGGTGGCACGCCAGCGGAGAGGACGAGGAAGAAGGCGAGCGCGGCCGCCGCGCCGCGATGCTGGCTCGCAACGATGCCGACGGAGAGAGCGGACACGATTACCGCGACCCCCGCGGGGACCAGCGCCTTGACGACCGCGTCTCCAATCGCGTCGACGTCCGTACCCAGGCGGGCGACGATGTCCCCTCGCGGAAGCGCGAGCACCCGCGCCGTGCCTCCCTCCTCAAGCCGCTCGTACGTGCGCGCCCGGAGGGACGCGACGCCCCGCAGCGCCACATCGTGACTTCGGAGTCGTTCGACGTAGCGGAGCGCCCCACGAGAGATCCCGAGGGTCCTCACGAGTACGGCTGCGATGGCGAGGTCCGCGGGCGAGGGCATCTGAGCCGCCCTCGCGATGAGCCACGCCGAGATCGCCGCCAGGCCCACGGCGGAACCGAGGGCCGCGCTTCCCGCAAGCATCGCTCCGGCGATCGACGTCCACCGCACCCCGAGGTCCCGCCAGGTTAGGCCTGCGGTGGCCTCGGCGGGTTGGGGGTGGTGGCGGTTCATCGGTGACCACCGGTGGTGTCGGATCCGTGGGGGACTACTCGGGCCTCGACCGCATCGATGGCGATCACCTCCACTACGGCGTCGGCCCGGGAGATCAGGGTGTCATCGTGGGTCGCGACGACGACGACGGCCCCCGCATCGGCGACGGCGCGGATCTCCTTGAGCACGTCGAGCCGTGCCTCACCATCGAGGTGGGCGGTTGGTTCGTCGAGGAGCACGATCGGCCTGGCCGCGGTGCATGCTCGTGCCACCGCACGACGCTCGCGCTGGCCGAGGCTGAGGGTGCGACCCTCGGGGCCGAGGTCGGGTCGCTGGGGCACCCACGCACATTGGGCCGACCAGCCCTCCGGCTCGACCCCGCCCCCGGTGGAATCCGAGAGGAGGACCTCCGCCCCGTCGTCCACGATCGCGTGAACGCGCCCCGACGTTGGAACGATGAGTCCGGCGAGAACGAGGAGCGCGGTCGACTTGCCCTCGCCGTTCGGTCCGACGAGCGCCGTCACCTCTCCCGGTCGCGCAACGAGATGGAGATTCGCGGGGGCGAGGAGGGCTCCCTCGGGGGTCGAGACGGAGACGCCATCGAGACGGAGGATCGCGCCGTCGAGTCGGGGGCACGATGCCGTTCCCCCCGTCGCGGAAACCGGACGTGAGAGGAAGGAGAAGGCCGCTTCTGCCGCAGCGAGTCCGGCCGAGGACGCGTGAAAGTGGAGCCCGATGTTGCGCAGGGGCAGGTAGGCCTCAGGGGCGAGGACGAGAACGGCGAGTGCCGTCTCGATCCCGATGCTTCCCCCCGCGAGCCGGAAACCCATCGACACGGCGACGAGGGCGACGGAGAGCGTGGTGAGAAGCTCCAGAACCATGCCGGAGAGGAACGCGACACGAAGCGACCCCATCGTCGCCCGCCGGTGACTCTCCCCGAGCTCGCGAATACGCACGGCGGGTCCGCGCGATCGTCCCAGGCCCTTGAGCGTCGCAAGCCCGGCGATGAGGTCGAGGGTTTGCGAACCGAGACGGACCATGGAGGCCAGGTGCCGGGAGGAGTGGCTTTGCGTCAGTCGGCCGATGAGGATCATGAAGATCGGCACGAGGGGGAGGGTCCCCAGGACGATGAGGGCTGACGTTACGTCGAGCCGAAGGACAACGAGGACGGCGATGGGCGTGACCGTCGCGGCGGTCAGCAAGGAGGGAAGGTATTTGGTGAAGTAGGGGAGGAGGCCGTCGAGACCGCGAGTGACGAGTACCGCGACGGCGGGAGCCTCGCCCGATGCGAGCCACCTCGGCCCCAACGAGCCGGCGTGCGCGACCACCTGAACCCGCAGGTTCGACACGACCGCTGATCCCGCCCTGCTCGCGATCCTCTCGGACGCCCATGCGAGGATCGCGCGCCCCACCACCACCCCGGAGAGGAGGGTGAGACCCCATCGCGGTTCCCGCGCGGACTCCGGGACAATCGCGCCCAGGCCCCCCAATCCGTCGCTCGTGAGCGGGCCCGGGGACAGGACGGGGGAGAGGAGCCGCGCGAGCAGGAGCGCTTGCCCGAGGACGAGGATCGCCGCGAGGGCGTGGAGTCCGGCAAGAAGCGCGAGAAGCGGGCGCGCGGAGCCGATCCGCGTGAGTAACCGCGGATCGAAGGGCCTCACGTCACCTCCGACGCAGGGTCGGCTCGGTGTGTGCGGGGATGTCCTCGACCCGAAGCCGGCGACGGAACACCCAGTACGACCATGCTTGGTACGCGACGACGACCGGGGTGAGGAGGGCCGCTACCCACGTCATGACGGTCAGGGTGTAATGGGTGGACGACGCGTTCTGGACCGTGAGGGAGAACGCGTCGTTCGTCGTCGACGGCATGACGTCGGGGTAGAGCGAACCGAAGATCAGAACGACGGCCGCGACGATCGCGACCGCACTCAGCAGGAAGGCCCAACCGAAGCGCTTGATCTCGACCGCGAGGTGAGCCGCGACGAGCGATACTGCGGCCACGGCGACCGCTGCCCACGTCCACGTGACGGAGTACGCGAGTTGCGCCCACACCGCCCACGCGCCCGCGACGACGACCGCGATGGATGACAGGACCTTTGCGAGGGTCTCCGCCCGTTCTCGGATCGTTCCGTCGGTCTTGAGGGAGAGGAAGATCGCGCCGTGGCTCATGAAGAGCGTCAGCGTGACGAGTCCTCCGAGGAGGGCGAACGGGGTGAGGAGGGTGAAGAACCCGCCTGTGTAGGTGCCGGTCGCGTCGATCGGGACGCCCCTGACGATGTTGGCGAACGCGACTCCCCACAGCACCGCGGGAAGCCACGCGGATACGACGATCGCTCGGTCCCACCTCCGTCGCCACGGCTCGGAGTCGACCTTGCCGCGGTATTCGATCGCGACGGCCCGCACGATCAACCCCATGAGGATGAGGAGGAGCGGGAGGTAGAAACCGCTGAAGAGGGTCGCGTACCACTCGGGGAACGCCGCGAACGTCGCACCACCCGCGGTGAGCAGCCACACTTCGTTGCCGTCCCACAGGGGGCCGATCGTGTTGAGGGCGACCCGGCGCTCTCGGTCCCCCTTGCCGACGAAGGGCAGGAGCATCGCGACCCCGAAGTCGAAGCCTTCGAGCACGAGGTAGCCGGTCCATAGGACGGCGATGAGGACGAACCATACGATGGCAAGATCCATGGGAAGCCTCCTAGTACGCGAAGGACAAGGGACGATCGGATGGGTCGTCAGGGGATTCCGGTTCGATCACCGGAGGACCCTCGACGGCGTACCGGACCATGAGTCGGTACCAGAACACGGCGAGGATCGCGTAGACGAGAGTGAACACGATCATCGACGTGAGAACCTCACCGACGCTGACGGCGTCGGAAACCCCGAAAAGGGTTTGGAGGTAGATCGGATCGGTGCCCGTCGCATTGGGGTACACGACCCACGGTTGTCGACCCATCTCCGTGAAGATCCACCCGAACGACGCGGCCAGGAAGGGCATCGGAATCGCGATGAGAGACAGTCGCTTGAACCACACGCTCGACGGAGATCTTCCCTTTCGCGTGTACCAGAGTGCCGCGAGCGCGAGCGCGGCGCTTCCCGCACCGAGACCGATCATCAGCCGGAAACTCCAGAACGCCACGGGGATGTTGGGCGTGTAGCCACCGGGGCCGTAAGCCTCCTCGAATTGGGCTTGGAGTTCGTGGATCCCCTGGACCTCGCCATTCCAGTTATGGGTCGCGAGGAGGGCGGTCAGGTGGGGCACGGTGATGATGGGGTTCCAGTTGTCGCACGTCGTGCCCCACGCGAGGATAGAGAACGAGGCACCCGACTCCGTGTTGCATAGTCCCTCCGCCGCCGCCATCTTCATCGGTTGGTCCTTGACCATCATCTGAGCCTGGGCGTCGCCGGTACCGATGACCGCTAGCCCCGAGACGATCATCGTGACCGCACCGAAGCGAAGGGCGGTGCGGAAGAGCGAGTGGTCGTCCGATCCCGCCGACGGTCGCTTGGCGACGAGCCACGCCCCCGCGATCCCGGCGACGACGGTCCCGGCAACGAGGAACGACGTCGCGATGATGTGGGGGAAAGCGACGAGGGTCGTGGGGTTGGTGAGGACGGCGCCGATGTCCGTCATCTCCGCGCGTCCGGTTTCGGGGTTGTAGGTCGCGCCAACGGGGTGCTGCATCCACGAGTTCGCGGCGATGATGAAGTAGGCGCTTGCGACCGTGCCGATGGAGAAGAGCCACATGCACGCGAGGTGGATCTTCTTGGGCAGGCGATCCCATCCGAATATCCACAACCCGAGGAAGGTCGATTCGAGGAAGAATGCGGCCAAAGCCTCCATCGCGAGCGGGGCGCCGAAGACGTCGCCTACGTATCGCGAATACTCCGACCAGTTCATGCCGAACTGGAACTCCTGGACGATCCCCGTCGCCACACCAAGGGCGAAGGTGATCATGAGCAACTTGCCGTAGTACTTCGTGAGCCGAAGCCACTTGGGATTGCCCGTCCTGACCCACGCCGTCTGCATGATGGCCACGAGGACGGAGAGTCCGATCGTCAGGGGCACGAGCATGAAGTGATAGACCGTCGTGATACCGAACTGCCATCTCGCCAGTTCTAGTGGATCCACCCTGACCTCCCTGGTCCATGCGCTCACGTGCGGCGCCCGAAAGGGCACCTTTAGGACTCAAGGTACCAAGTGAGGGTCCCCTTTCCAATGCATCGGGGCGAATCGCCTCGGGATATGACACAATTGGCCCAGGTCCGCACACGGCCACACCGTGTGCCCACCGTGCGACAGACGCAGCGACTATTTGTGGCTGCCCGTACCGCCCAGTCCGCGCGATCGTTCGCGTTGGAGAAGAGGGGCACGCGCAGCCGCCGCCTTTGGCGCCGCCGTCCGTCGCGACCGCGAAGCTTCCGCGGCCGCCGAAAGGCTGGGCCGCGACCGACGAGGTCGGGTGAGGTGTGGCTCACCCCGACGCGAGGTACCCGCCATGAGCGAGGACAACAGCACATCAGAAGGCGCCCTAGGCGTCAGCATCTTCCAAGCGCCTCCCCCAGCGACACCCGCAGCGACCCGTTCCCGCCGCGCGTCTGCCCCGGCTGGCCCTCCCACGATTGCGACGGAGGGCGCACCCAAGGCCGCTTCCAAGAACGCGCCGAAAACCGGCTCCAAAGCCGCGCCGAAAACCGGCTCCAAAGCCGCGCCGAAAACTGGCTCCAAGGCCGCACCGAAAACCGGTACCAAATCCACCCACCCGCGTACACCACAGAAGAAGACCGAGGGCACGGAGCCCGCGACGTCCGATTCGAAGCCTGCGGCGGAACATACGGACGGCGATTCCGAGTCCTCCGAGGCGGCGCAGCATCGTCGCCGCAGTCGGGGAGGACGGGGTCGCGGTGGCGGTGGTGGAAGTGCGGGCGGCACGAGTGGTGGCGCCACGGGGGATCAGCAGAAGGAGACGAGCGAGGGCTCCGAGGGTGAGGCGGAGGCTTCGGACGGAAACGACGGTCCCCCACCCGGAACGCGGCGTCGCAGGCGTCGCGGCGGGCGCGGCCGATCGTCCGGTGGTTCTTCGTCGTCCGGTGGGGGTTCGTCCGATTCCCTTGCGGGATCCACGAGGCTTCAGGCGAAGCGTCAGCGTCGCCGCGAAGGTCGCGAACCCCGACACCCGATCCTTTCCGAGGCCGAGTTCCTTGCGCGTCGCGAAAGCGTGAAGCGCTCGATGGTCGTGCGGGAGAGAGAGGGCCGCGTACAGATCGCCGTTCTCGAAGACGACATCCTCGTGGAGCACTACGTTTCCCACCAGGCCGACCAGTCGATGGCGGGGAACGTCTACCTCGCGAGGATCCAGAACGTGCTTCCCGGGATGGAAGCCGCGTTCGTCGACATTGGCAGGGGACGCAACGCGGTCCTCTACGCGGGTGAGGTGAATTGGGACGCGGCTGGACTCGATGGCAAGCCTCGTCGCATCGAGCTCGCGTTCAAGCCCGGTGACACCGTCATGGTTCAGGTGACGAAGGATCCCATCGGGCACAAGGGTGCGCGCGTCACAGCCCAGATCTCGCTCGCGGGACGCTACCTCGTTTACGTTCCCGCCGGTGGGGTCACGGGGATCTCTCGTCGGCTTCCCGACACCGAGCGCAACCGTCTGAAGAGACTCCTACGTGAGGTCATTCCTCCGGACGCCGGTGTCATCGTTCGCACGGCGGCGGAGGGGGCGAGCGAGGAGGAGTTGCGCGCCGACGTCGAGCGCCTCAAGCGGCAGTGGGAGGGCATCGAGAAGGAAGCGGCGACGGGGAAGGCTCCGCAGCTGCTCCGCGGGGAGCCCGACATGGCGATCCGCGTGGTTCGCGACATCTTCAACGGCGACTTCGACTCCTTGACCATCCAGGGCGAGGACACGTGGAACTCCTTGAGCGCGTACGTGGGCCAGGTTGCCCCCGACCTTCTCGACCGCCTTCACCGGTTCGTCGACGACAAGGACGTCTTCGCGGAGTCCCGTATCGACGAGCAACTCGCGAAGGGGATGGCCCGCAAGGTCTACTTGCCGTCCGGAGGGTCGCTCGTCATCGATCGAACCGAGGCGATGACGGTCATCGACGTCAACACCGGCAAGTTCATCGGCAAGGGGGGCACCCTAGAAGAGACGATGACGCTGAACAACCTCGAGGCGGCGGAGGAGATCGTTCGGCAACTACGATTGCGCGACATCGGCGGGATCATCGTCATCGACTTCGTCGACATGCTTCTCGAGGCGAACCGCGATCGCGTGTTGCGCCGCCTCATCGAGTGTCTGGGGCGCGATCGCACCAAGCACCAAGTCGCCGAGGTGACGTCACTCGGACTGGTTCAGATGACGCGCAAGCGCGTGGGCCAAGGCCTTGTCGAGGCGTTTTCCGAGGTGTGCCAGACCTGCAAGGGTCGCGGATTCCTCGTCCACGGTGAACCCGTTCAGGATTCGGGGGACACTCCGTCCGAGAAGGGGCGTCGCCGCGACTCGAAGAAACGGGAAGACGAGCCGGGCGAGACCCACGCCCTCGACGACCGGGCCGAGGCGCGGCAAGCCGTCAAGGCCACCCTGGCAAGTATCGCCGCGGCCGCGGAGAAGGCCCACCTGGCGGGAGCCGGGGGAGACGTAACACCCGTGGAGGACGCCGACTCCGAGGCCACGCAGCCGGAGGAACCCAGCACGACCGAGTAGCGGGACCGGGCGTTTGACCGCCGGGCGCGCTTCCAGGTATCGTTGTCCGCTGGCGCGCGAGCGTCTGCGCCCGCCTGCGCAACGCACCCGAACCCGGGAAGCGGCCGCGGGAGATCCATCGAGAGTCGAGGGAAGCATCATGGTGTACGCGATCGTCAAGGCCGGGGGCCGGCAAGAGAAGGTCTCCGTTGGCGACATCGTCGTGGTTGACCGCATGCAAGCGGACACGGGCGCGACGGTTCACCTTCCCGCCCTCCTCCTCGTCGATGGCGCGACGGTCACGACCGACGCGAAAGCCCTGTCGCAGGTGAAGGTAGCCTGCAAGGTCGTTCGCGACGAGCGCGGCCCCAAGATCGTCATCTTCAAGTACAAGAACAAGACCGGGTACCGGAGGCGTCAGGGGCACCGTCAGGACCTCACCCGCCTCAAGGTCACGAGTATCGCGTAGGGGAGAGCAGCCATGGCACACAAGAAGGGCGCAAGCGCCTCGCGCAACGGTCGCGACTCCAGCCCGCAGTACCTCGGCGTCAAGCGCTACGGCGGTCAGGTGGTCCAAGCCGGAACCATCATCCTGCGCCAGCGCGGGACGCACTTCCACCCCGGACTCAATGTCGGGCGCGGTAAGGACGACACCCTCTTCGCGCTCCAGCCCGGCGCCGTCAAGTTCGGCACCCGCCGCGGTCGGCGAGTCGTCGACATCGTCAACGCCTAGGGTCGCTCCCCGAGCCTCATCGCTAGGGTGGCCTCAGGCCGTTGACGCGTCACGGCCGTCCCCGCGCCAACCCAACTAGGTGAGGAGAATCCATGGCGACGTTCGTCGACCGCGTGATTCTCCACGCCTCCGCCGGTAGCGGGGGAAGGGGCGTCGCCTCCGTGCGCCGCACCAAGTTCAAGCCCCTCGACGGACCCGACGGGGGCAACGGTGGCCACGGTGGGTCGATCGTGCTCCGCGTCGACCCCCACATGACCACCCTCCTCGACTACCACTACTCGCCCCACCGCAAGGCCGCCAATGGTGCGCCAGGAGCGGGAGACATGAAGGATGGCGCGTCGGCAGCCAACCTCACACTCGCCGTGCCCAACGGGACCACCGTGGTCGCCGAAGACGGCACCGTGCTCGCCGACCTCGTGGGCGCGGGAGCGGAGTACGTGGTCGCGAGGGGAGGCAGGGGAGGCCTCGGAAACGCCGCGCTGGCCAACCGCAAGCGTAAGGCACCCGGATTCGCGCTGCTCGGAGAACCGGGCGAAGAGATCACCGTGATCCTCGAACTCAAGTCGATCGCCGACGTCGCCCTCGTCGGGTATCCCAGCGCGGGCAAGTCCTCCATCATCGCTGCGATGTCGTCCGTGCGGCCCAAGATCGCCGAGTACCCGTTCACGACCCTTGCCCCCAACCTTGGCGTCGTCGCGGCGGGCTCCACGAGGTTGACCGTCGCGGATGTCCCCGGCCTCATCGAGGGCGCCTCGGAGGGCAAGGGACTCGGCCTTGACTTCCTCCGCCACGTCGAGCGGTGCAGCGTCATCGCCCACGTTCTCGACACCGCCACCCTCGAGGCCGATCGCGATCCCGTGAGGGATCTCGACACGATCCTGGTCGAACTCGGCAAGTACGAGGGATCCCTCGCGGGCGCGGTGCCCCTGACCGAGCGCCCGCAGGTGGTGATCCTCAACAAGATCGACGTCACCGACGGACGGGAGATGGCGGCGATGGTTCGGCCGACCCTGGAGGATCGCGGCTACACCGTTGTCGAGGTCAGCGCCGCCTCCCACGAGGGTCTACCGGAACTCGGGTATGCGCTCGCGGCGTTGGTCGAGAAGGCGCGGGAGGAGGCACCCGCGATCGAGCAGGCCAGGATCGTCGTGCGACCCAAGGCGATCGACGATGCCGGGTTCAAGGTCGAGCAGATCACGACCCACGAGGGGGTCGCCTTCCAGGTGCGAGGCGCCAAGCCGGAGAGATGGGTTCATCAGACGGACTTCGCGAACGACGAGGCGGTGGGCTACCTCGCGGAGCGCCTCGCGACGTTGGGCGTCGAGGAGGCTCTCTTCGAGGCGGGGGCTACCCCAGGGGCGACGGTCATCATCGGGGATCGGGAAACCGGTGTGGTGTTCGATTGGGAGCCAACCTTCGTCGCGGGGGCGGAACTCCTCGGGGCGCGAGGCACGAGCAGCCTCCTCGACGAGGTCGAGGGCACCGCGCGGAAGAGCAGGACCGAGAGGCGAACGGGACACACCGAGCGGATGAATGCGAAATCCGCGGCGCGTGAGGAACTGAAGAAGGAGCGGGACGCGGGACACTGGTTGTCGCCGGACGACGAAGCGGCTGGCGTGACTCCTGTGGACGCGAGTGACGAAGGGGAGTAGGCATGGGTAAGGTGCGCGGGGACGCGGTGGCAGGTGGGCGCGTCGTCGTCAAGATCGGATCCTCCTCCCTCACGGGAGCCGATGGTCACCT
This sequence comes from uncultured Demequinaceae bacterium, assembly GCA_964564915.1. GTDB lineage: Bacteria > Actinomycetota > Actinomycetes > Actinomycetales > Demequinaceae > JAFGBM01. The sequence goes on from CAZMCU010000024.1 coordinate 20,022, forward strand.
TGACGAGCGGGCGCTCGTCCGGCTCGTACACGTGTTGGCGGGGATGCGAGGGCGTGGCCAACAGGTGGTGTTGGTGTCGTCGGGTTCGATTGCTTCCGGGTTGGTTCCTCTGGGGCTGTCCGAACGCCCCCACGACCTCGCGACCGCCCAGGCTACGGCGTCGGTCGGGCAGGGGTTGCTGATCGCCGCATACACCAAGGCTTTCGCCCAGCACGACATCCGCGTAGGGCAGGTGCTCCTGACGGCGGACGACCTCACGCGACGGAGCCATTACGGTAACGCCCAGCGCGCCCTGGAGAGGCTCCTCGATCTGGGCGTGGTGCCCGTGGTCAACGAGAATGACACGGTTGCGACGGACGAGATTCGCTTCGGCGACAACGACCGCCTCGCCGCCCTCGTCGCGACCGTCATCCGCGCCAATCTCCTCGTCCTCCTCACGGATGTCGATGCCCTCTACACCACCGCGCCACACGTCGCCGACGCCCGACGCATCGAGAGGGTCGATTCGCCCGAGGATCTCGCGGGGATCGACATTTCGCATCGTGGGCACACCCTCGGTACGGGGGGAATGGTGACCAAGCTTGAGGCCGCCGCGATCGCCACGGGTTCCGGGGTCACGGTCGTGTTGACGAGTGCGGAGAACGCCGAGAGGGCGATTAAGGGATCGGACGTCGGCACCTGGTTTTCGCCAACGGGCAAACGGGAGACCAACCGTCTTCAGTGGCTTGCTCACGCGGCGAAGACGCACGGGCAACTCGTACTCGACGAGGGTGCCGTGAGAGCGCTGCAAGGAGGCAAGGCGTCGTTGCTTGCCGCTGGGGTCAGCGCGGTGAGGGGGGAATTCGAGGCGGGCGACCCCGTCGAGTTGGTCGGACCGGATGGGGTGCTCGTCGCGCGGGGGTTTGCACGGTTTGCCGCCCATAGCATCCCCGCGATGCTGGGTCTCAGTACGGCTCAATTGCGGGCGTCGCTGGGTGAGGAGTATGCGCGCGAGCTCGTCCACGTCGACGATCTCGTCCTCGCACGCAAGGGCAAGTAACCTTAAGCCCATGACCGACACGACCATCAGCCCCGAGGTACGCGAGGCGGTGCTCGACGTGTGCCGCAACGCGAAGGTCGCTGCCCGCGTCCTTGCGCCCGCGACGACGACCGTGAAGAACGCGGCGCTTCACGCGATGGCGGATGCGCTCGTCGCCCGCTCGGCGGATATCCTCACCGCCAACGAGTCCGACCTCGAGCGCGCGAGGAAGGCGGGGATGGCGGCCGGTCTCCTCGATCGGTTGACCCTCACGACCGAGCGCGTCGGCGCGATCGCGGAGGCGCTTCGTAGCCTCGCGGCGCTTCCCGACCCCGTTGGCAGAGTTCGCCGGGGCTCGACGCTTCCGAACGGGATGCGCATCGTCCAGAAATCGGTACCGCTCGGTGTGATCGGCATGATCTACGAGGCGCGCCCGAACGTGACCGTCGACGTCGCTGGCCTCGCGCTGAAGTCGGGGAACGCCGCCGTGCTCCGTGGCGGGTCGGCGGCGGCGGATTCGAATGCCGCAATCGTCGCGGTGCTGCGCGATGCCCTTGACGTCGCGGGTCTTCCCCCCAACGCCATCCAGAGCGTCGATGCCTACGGCCGCGACGGCGGGCGCGTACTCATGACCGCACGCGGCCTCGTCGACGTCCTCGTTCCGCGCGGGGGCCGTGACCTCATCCAGACGGTCGTTCGGGAATCGACCGTACCCGCGATCGAGACGGGGGAGGGCAACTGCCACGTGTACCTCGACGCATCCGCGCCTCTCGAGAGGGCCGTCGCCATCACCGTGAACTCCAAGGCCCAACGGGTGGGGGTCTGCAACGCGGCGGAGACCCTCCTGGTTCATCGGGACGCCGCTCCCCGGGTCATGCCCGCGGTGCTGTCCGCCCTTGCGGAGGCTGGCGTCACGCTTCACGCGGACGCGGAGGCTGCCGCGCTCGCCCCCAAGGGGGTGGAGACCGTGCCCGCCACGGAGGTGGACTGGGAAACGGAGTACCTCTCCTACGACATGGCGATCCGGGTCGTTGCCGACCTCGACGAGGCGATCGAGCACATTCGTCGGTACTCGACCGGTCACACCGAGGCGATCGTCACGGAGGACATTGGCGCGGCGGACGCCTTCATCGCCGGTGTCGATTCGGCCGCCGTCATCGTCAACGCATCGACGCGGTTCACCGACGGGGGAGAGTTTGGCCTGGGGGCGGAGGTGGGGATCTCCACTCAGAAGCTTCACGCACGTGGTCCGATGGGCCTTGACGAACTGACGACGACGACGTGGGTGGTCCACGGGGACGGGCACGTTCGGGGCTGACTCCCGGGGGCTTCGGAGCCGGAGGGCGGGTTCGTCACGTGGCATCGGCGGAGCGGAGTTGAGAGAATGGAGTCCCGTCGATACAAGGAGAGACCGTGACCGCCCGTGCTGCCACCCGCATCGGCGTCCTGGGGGGGACGTTCGATCCGATACATGTGGGGCACTTGGCCGCGGCGAGCGAGGTACATGGCGTCCTTTCTCTCGACAAGGTGCTGGTCGTTCCGACGGCGGAGCAACCCTTCAAGAGCGGTCTCGAGACCACACCCGCCCACGATCGCGTGGCCATGGCGAGGCTCGCCGTCGCACCGGATCCGCGCCTCGAGGTGTCTACGGTCGACGTCGATCGGGGATCCCCGACCTACACCATCGACACCCTCGATGACCTACGGGCGGGTTACTCCGACGCGTCGTGGTACTTCATCACGGGTGCGGACGCGCTCGCCAGACTCGGCGAATGGAAGGACGCCGAGAGGCTGTGGGAGATGGCGACGTTCATTGGGGTCACGCGACCGGGGTACGCGATCGGGGCCCTCGACCCCCGGGTGAGATTGGTCGAAGTGCCCGGATTGGCGGTATCCTCGACCGATATTCGACGCAGGGTGCGCGCTGGCGAGCCATTCCGGTATTTAGTACCGGACGCTGTTGCCGATTACATAGATGAGCACCACCTGTACCGCGGAGGACCCCATGGCCGATGAGCCACGCCCCCTTTCGCGCCGCGAGCGGCGCGAGGCTGAGGCGCGCGCGGCTGCGCCCGGGGCGGTGGATGGGCAAGCATCGACGATGGGCGGGTCAGCATCGACGATGGGCGGGCAAGTATCGCAGCAGCCCAGCGGGTCGTCTCCCGCGGCCAGCAATCGAGCGCCAGCACCGACGCCCCAGGTACCGACGGGCGGGCAATCGCCGGAGATTCAAGCGGGCTTCGCGTTCACGAGCGAGTTACCGCTAGCGAGCGCCGCCGCGGTCGCGGTTCCGGGAACGTCCGAAGGGACGCTATCTCGGCGGGACCGTAGGCGACTCGAACGGCTCGAGCAGCCGATGGAGACGTGGACCGCGGAAGAGGAGATGCGGCACACGGGGCAAACGCCAACGATGACCCCCGAGGTTATCGCCCAGCAGGAAGCGCTTGCCCGGCAAAGGGCTGCGGCCGCTCAGCAGGACGCTCAACTCGCTACGGGCGGTGGCGCCACGACCGGTGGCCAGCAGGCGAACCAGACTCCCGCGACACCGGGTGGCGTCCCGGCGTCCCTCCAGCATCTCTTCCCTCCCGCGGCGCTTCAGGGGGGCCAGGCCGCGGGACAGCAGGCTCAGAGGCCCGCGCCTCCTTCCCAACCCGCTCAACCCTCCATCGACTCGCATGGACGCCTCGTCTCACCCGACGGTTCGCAATCCTTCGATGTACCCACGTTCGCGGATGCGCAGCCTGGTGGAGGTCCCCCGACGGGTGGTGTTCCGCAAGGGGCTACGGATCAGCAGGCCCAGCAGGGTCAGCCTTCGGGAACGGCGCCGCCCCAGCAGCATGACTTCCATGCTGCCGCGTTCGAGGCAATGGTTTCCGGTGACCCCGCGCAGGCTCAGGGTAAGCCACCGACGGTTCAGGGCAAGCCACCGACGATTCAGGTCCCTCAAGCCCCCGGAGCGTTCCAGCCTCCTGGCCCCTACGCTCCGCCGGGGATGGACGGGGTTGCGGCGATGGGGGGTCCGTTGACGGGGCAGTCCCCCGTCGCCCCCGGAGGAGCCGTCGCCCAAGGCGCGGGTCAGGCGCTCGTCGTTCCGGGGACGGGGACCCTGCGCTCCGCCATGGGAACCGGGACCATTCGCTCGGTGCCGGGGACCGGAACGATCCCCCGTCCCGTCGTCGAGGTTCAACCAGCGGGGGGTTTAAGGCACTTCGGCTGGGCCCATCTGAGTCTGCTCGCTGCCGCCGCATTCGCGCTGGGGTTGGTGGTCTACACCGTGGCGGCGGCGCAGGGGCATTGAGCGCCTGCGAACGTGCGGTCGCGCTGACCCAAGCCGCTGCGCGCGCCGCTGCCGCCGTCAAGGCGGACAACCTCATCGCCCTCGACGTGAGTCGTCAACTTCCCTTCGCGGACGTTTTCCTCCTCGCTTCCGGTTCGAACGAACGGCAGGTCATGGCGATCGCGGAGAGGGTGGAGGAGGAACTCTCGAAGGACGGCGCGAAGGCCCTGCGCAAGGAAGGGGCGCGTGCGGGGCGGTGGGTACTCCTCGACTTCAACGACGTGATCGTCCACGTTATGCACCAGGAGGAACGCGCGTACTACGACCTGGAGCGGCTCTGGAAGGACTGCCCCGTCGTCCCCCTTCCTTCCGACCTCTAGCCGCACCCGGCCAGGAGGATCGGGATTGGTGCCGCTCCCTCGTTTCCGGGTACGATGGCATCCGCCCTTCGGGGTCGTGGCCGTTGGGCCGCGGGGCTGTGGCGCAGCTGGTAGCGCACCTGCATGGCATGCAGGGGGTCAGGGG
>CAZMCU010000025.1:0-1959 GCA_964564915.1 uncultured Demequinaceae bacterium
GGGTTGTCCGGTGCGGGGGGCGGCACTGGCAAGCCACCCCCCGCGGGCCGTCCGACGACGGGGGGAGTATCGCGACGACTCCGGACGCGGCGGTTGGGGTTGAGACTCCCGCCGTCTTCCAACCTACTCAACCGACATTCGGGAATCGTAAGGATGCGACGGCAGCCGACCTCGACCCGTCGCACTAGGCTGTTCGCATGCTGCGCATGTCGACCCTCTTCCTCCGCACCCTTCGAGAAGACCCCGCCGACGCCGAGGTCCAGAGCCACCGGCTCCTCGTCCGCGCCGGGTACATCCGCCGCTCATCCCCCGGCGTCTACTCGTGGTTGCCGCTCGGGCTGCGCGTCCTCGCCAAGGTCGAGCGCATCGTCCGCGAGGAAATGGAGAACGCGGGATCGCAAGAGGTGCATTTCCCCGCCCTTCAGCCGCGCGAGCCGTACGAGGCGAGCGGCCGCTGGACGGACTACGGGCCCAACCTCTTCCGCCTCAAGGACCGCAAGGACGCCGACTACCTCCTCGCCCCCACCCACGAGGAGGCGTTCACGCTCCTGGTGAAGGACCTCTACTCGTCGTACAAGGACCTGCCGCTCAGCCTGTACCAGATCCAGACGAAGTACCGCGACGAGGCCCGCCCGCGCGCGGGGCTCATCCGCGGGCGCGAGTTCATCATGAAGGACGCCTACACGTTCGACCTGGACCACGACGGCCTTGAGGCCGCCTACCAGAGACAACGCGACGCGTACATCCGCATCTTCGATCGCCTGGGGCTGGAGTATGTGATCGTCTCCGCCCATTCCGGGGCGATGGGCGGCTCGCGTTCCGAGGAGTTCCTGTGCCCCGTCGACGTGGGGGAGGACACGTACGTCCGGTCGCCCGGTGGGTACGCCGCCAACGTCGAGGCCGTGACCATCGCCGCCCCGCCCGCCGTCCCATTCGACGACGCCCCCGCCTCCCACGTCGAGGACACCCCCGACACCCCGACGATCGACTCCCTCGTCGCCCTCGCCAACGACCGCTACCCGCGCGCCGACCGGCCGTGGACCGCCGCCGACACCCTCAAGAACGTCGTCCTCGCCGTGACGCCCCCCGAGGGGAAGCGCGAACTCCTCGTGGTCGGCATGCCGGGCGACCGCGACGTCGACATGAAACGAGCGGAGGCCGCGCTGAGCCCGGCCGTCGTCGAACCCGCGACCGACGCCGACTTCGCCAAGACCAAGGGCCTGGTCAAGGGCTACATCGGTCCCGCGGGTGTCAAGGCCGTCGGCGTGCGCTACCTGACCGACCCGCGCGTCGTCGAGGGCACACGGTGGATCACCGGCGCGGACGAGCAAGGCCGCCACGTCTTCGACCTCGTCGCCGGGCGGGACTTCACCGCCGACGGTCCCCTCGACATCGCCGACGTGCGCGCGGGCGACCCCGCCCCCGACGGCTCCGGCCCGCTCGAACTCGCGCGCGGCGTCGAGATCGGGCACATCTTCCAACTCGGCACCAAGTACGCCGTCGCGCTGGGACTCAACGTGCTCGATTCCGACGGCAAGCAGCGCATCGTCACGATGGGAAGTTACGGCCTCGGGATCACCCGCGTCGTCGCCGTGCTCGCCGAGCGCAACAACGACGAGCGCGGCCTGATGTGGCCCGCGGTCGTCGCCCCGTATCACGTCCAGGTGGTGGCGACCGGCAAGGACGAGGCGGTCCACGTCGCGAGCGAGGGGATCGCCGAGGCCATGGAGGCGCTCGGGGTGGAGGTGTGCCTCGACGACCGTCGCGCGGCGTCCCCCGGCGTCAAGTTCGCCGACGCCGAGCTCATCGGCGCGCCATTCATCGTCGTGGTCGGGCGGGGACTCGCCGAGGGCCTCGTCGAGGTCAAGACGCGGGCGACGGGGGTCGTGGAGAACGTCCCGCTCGCCGACGCTCCCGCACGGGTCGCCGAACTCGTGAAGGGCGCGCTCGCGGGTTAGG
>CAZMCU010000025.1:2059-14152 GCA_964564915.1 uncultured Demequinaceae bacterium
CGTGAAGGGCGCGCTCGCGGGTTAGGTCGTTCGAGAACTACGAGGCGCTCGGCGTCGGGGTTGGTGTGGGGCTCGGCGCATCGGTCCCCGGCAGCGTGATCCCGGGGAACGCATCGAGGTCCCCGGGCGCCGACACGTCGGAGACCTCCGGTTCGTCCAAGCCAGCGGGCAGCGGCACGTCGTCCCACGGCGCCGGATCCCCCCACAGCACGGACGCGACGAGGGCGTCGTACGCCGCCGCCAGGAGCCACGCCCGCTCCGCTTGCCCGTCCGTGCCCCCCAGCCCGTCCGGGGCGACGAGCGCGGCGAAGGCGGCGAGGTAGGCGTCGGAAAGCGACGACTCGACGTCCCGCACGATCGAGCGGAGCACCGTGAGATCGCCCACCGCGCCTCGGTTGGGCAGCACGTATGACGGCCCGCGCGGGTCATCCGGGACGAGGGCCAGGAGAGCCCTCGCCCGTGCGCCGTGAAGCAGACTGCGGTTGTACGCGTCCGGCCGCATCTTCCCCGTCGCCCGCGCCGTCACCACCTCGTACGCGTATTGCGCCTCGTCGTGCAGGACGATGAGCGCGTCGAGCGTCTCGACCGGCACCGTGGTGTCCATCGGCACGAGCGGACCGAAGGCCACGTCGCCGACGGGCGGCGGGATCCGGTCGAGGGAGCGCGTGACCGTGACCCCGGCGGCGCGGGAATCCTCGTCCACTTGCGCGGCGAGGGCCGCGGCGTGCGACAGCCCCATCGACGCCAGGAGCAGCGCGAGATCGGGATCGTCGACCGTGAGGGCCAGGGCCAACTCGGTGTCGCGCGCGGCCTCGACCGCGTGGAAGAACTCCCGCGGATCCCCATCATTCCCGCTATCCGAGGGGTCGGGCTCCGCCACCTCGTCCGGGTAGGGCACGTACACCCCCCCGAGCGCATCGAGGTGGGAGGGGGCGGCGGTGGTCTCGAACGCGAGGAGCCACTGCCCGCCGGGTCCGGGGGGTGCGGCGACGGCGAACGAGTCGACGATCCGCGCCTCCGCGAGGGCGGCCTCGTTCCGCGCCATTTCCGCCGCACTGGGGGAGGGCCACGACGGTGCCGGGGTCTCGAGGCGCCACGAACAACCGGTGAGCGACGCCGTAACCGAGACGGCGATGAGGCCGACGAGCGAGGCCGTCGTCGTCCTCCCGAAACCCGTACCCATGCGCGCCATCATCGCATGGAGGGGCCTCTCCTCGTAGACTAACCCCCAAGGAACAACGGCCACAGAGCACGCGAGGCGTGGGGGGAGGGGACGTGGACATCGACCTCGCAACACTGCGCAGCCTGGAGAAGGAGCGCGACATTCCCCTCGGCGTGCTCATCGACGCCATCGAGCAGGCGCTTGTCTCCGCGTACCACAAGACCCCGGGCGCCTACCGTCACGCGCGCGCCGAGATCGACCGCCAGACCGGCAAGGTGCGCATCCTCGCTCGCGAGGAACCGCCCGAGGACTCCGACAAGGGCCCCGACGACATGCCGGAGTTCGACCACACCCCGGAGGACTTCGGTCGCATCGCCACGGCGACCGCCCGGCAGGTGATCGTCCAACGACTCCGCCAGGTGGGCGACGACCAGGTGCTGGGCGAGTTCGCGGGCAAGGAGGGGCACCTCGTCTCGGGGATCATCCAGCAAGCGGCCGACCCCCGTAACGTTCACGTCAACCTCGGCGACGTCGAGGCGTTTCTCCCGGCGCACGAGCAGGTGCCGACGGAGACGTACGTTCATGGCGAGCGCCTCCGCGCGTATGTCCTCACGGTCGGGCGCGGACTCAAGGGGCCCTCGATCACCCTCTCCCGTACCCACCCCGGCCTCGTCCGACGCCTCTTCGAACTCGAGGTTCCCGAGATCGCCGACGGCACGGTGGAGATCATGGCCCTCGCCCGTGAGGCCGGCCACCGATCCAAGGTGGCCGTGCGCGCCAAGGTGGACGGCGTCAACGCCAAGGGTGCGTGTATCGGGCCCATGGGGGCGCGCGTCCGCGCCGTCACGGCGGAACTCCACGGCGAAAAGATCGACATCATCGACTGGGACGACGACCCCGCGACGTTCGTCGGCCACGCCCTCTCCCCGTCGAGCGTCGTCTCCGTTACCGTCGTCGACCCGGTCGCCAAAGCCGCGCGCGTCGTCGTCCCCGACTACCACCTGTCGCTCGCGATCGGCAAGGAGGGGCAAAACGCCCGGCTCGCCGCGCGCTTGACCGGATGGAGGATCGACATCCGCTCGGACGAGGCTCCCGACGTCCCCAGCACCATTCCCGGCCACGGCTAGGCACTCGACTCGTGGCGTTCCCGGTACACTGATGACGCCGAGAAACTCGTCTCGCGCGCCTTCGCTCGACGTGCCCGACCCGGAAGGGCCGATCCGGACGTGCGTGGGGTGCAAGGGTCGAGCCCCTCGGTCGGTCCTCGTACGGCTGGTCGAACGCGACGGAATCGTCGTGATCGATAGGCGTCGAGACATGCCGGGTAGGGGAGCGTGGTTGCATCCCGATCCAGCGTGCCTGGCGCGTGCGGTCGAACGGAAGGCGATCGGCAGGGCGCTTCGTGCGCCGGACGCCGACACTTCCCGCCTCGACCTCGGCTAGGGGAGCGCCACCCATCGATATCGGAAGAACGGGACGAGAACCCGATGAGCAACCGATGAGCACCTCAACATGAGCACCGCTCGGTAACGATGGTTCGACCCTGCCTCGGTCGAACCGAGACAGGAGAGTTGTGGCAAAGCCCCGCGTTCACGAGATCGCCAAGGAGCTTGGCGTCTCGAGTAACGACCTCATGGCCAAGTTGAAGGACCTCGGCGAATACGTCAAGGGACCCTCCTCGACCCTTGAGGCCCCCGTCATCCGCAAGTTGCGCGAAGCCTTCCCCGCGCCCGCCAAGCCCGTTGAGCCGCCCCCCGAGGCGAAGGCTCCGGCCAAGGCGTCGACCAAGGCATCGGCGTCCGCTAAACCCGCCAAGGCCCCCGCGGCAGAGGCCCCCGCGGCAGAGGCCCCCGCAGAGGCTCCCGCTGCGCCTCCATCGCCCGCCGCCGGTGCGTCGGAGACGGCCGAGGCCGAGCCCGGTACCCCGGAGAAGCCCTACGTTGCCTCCGAGGGTCACGGCCCCACGTTCCAGGCCCCACTCCCGTCGGAAGCGATGCCCCGCCCCCGGCCCCGTCCGGGAGGCAACAACCCCTTCGGCGGAAGGACCCCGCGTCCCCGCCCCGGAGGCAACAACCCTTACCAGGCGCCTCGGGCTCCGTCGCGTTCCGCCTCCAGCGCCCCCGGCGCTGGCCCCGGTGCGGGTCGAGGGCCGGGAGCTCCCGCGGGTGCCCCCGGTCGAGGTCCCCGTCCGGCAGGAGCGGGCGGCCCCGGCGCGGGCCGTGGACCCGGTTCCGGTCCCGCACGCGGTCCCGGTGGTGCCGGGCGTAGCTTCGGTGCCCCCGCCGGTGGAGGAACCGGTGCTCCCGGTGGCGCGGGTCGACCCGGTGCGGGAGGTCGCGGACGTGGCTCCGGCACAGCCGGGGCGTTCGGTCGCGCGGGAGGAAAGCCGAGCCGTGGGCGGAAGAGCAAGCGCGCGAAGCGTCAAGAGTACGAACAGCAGCAAGCCCCGATCATCGGCGGCGTTCAGATCACCCGAGGCGACGGGGTGACGCCGGTCCGTCTGCGTCGAGGGGCGACCCTCGCCGACTTCGCGGAGAAGATCGACGCCAATCCCGCGTCGCTCGTGACCGTCCTCTTCCACCTCGGTGAGATGGCGACGGCCACCCAGTCGCTCGACCAGGGCACGCTCGAGGCCCTTGGCGCGGAACTCGGATACCCCGTCCAGGTGGTCTCCCCGGAGGACGAGGACCGGTTGCTCCTCGAGGACTTCAACATCGATCTCGAGGCGGAACTCGCGGCGGAGACCGACGACGACCTCGAAATCCGTCCACCGATCGTCACCGTCATGGGCCACGTCGACCACGGGAAGACCAAGCTCCTCGACGCGATTCGCAAGACCGCCGTCGTCGAGGGCGAGGCCGGTGGCATCACGCAGCACATCGGCGCCTACCAGGTTCAGCACGAGCACGACGGTTCGATGCGGGCGATCACGTTCATCGACACCCCCGGTCACGAGGCGTTCACCGCCATGCGGGCGAGGGGCGCCAACCTCACCGACATCGCGATCCTGGTGGTGGCGGCGGACGACGGCGTCATGCCTCAGACGATCGAGGCGCTCAACCACGCCCAGGCCGCGGGGGTTCCCATCGTCGTGGCGGTCAACAAGATCGACAAGCCGGGCGCCAACCCCGACAAGGTTCGCCAGCAGTTGACGGAGTACAACCTCGTCACCGAGGAATACGGCGGTGACACGATGTTCGTCAACGTTTCCGCACTCAAGGGCACGGGCGTCGACGACCTTCTCGAGGCCGTCCTGCTCACGGCGGACGCCGGGCTCGACCTGCGCGCCAACCCCGACAAGGACGCGCGAGGCATCGCCGTCGAGGCGCACCTCGACAAGGGGCGCGGCCCCGTCGTCACCGTTCTGGTCCAGTCCGGCACGTTGCGGCTAGGCGACGCGATGGTCGTCGGCACCGCCCACGGTCGCGTTCGAGCGATGTTCGACGAGCACGACATGGCCCTCACCGAGGCGCTTCCCGCCCGACCCGTCGCGGTGCTCGGTATGACGAACGTCCCGAACGCGGGAGACTCGTTCCTCATCGCCGCGGACGAGCGCACGGCGCGCCAGATCGCGGAGAAGCGTGAGGCCGTCGACCGGGCGGCCATGCTCGCGTCGCGACGCAAGCGCATCAGCCTGGAGGACTTCACCCAGGCGCTCGAAGCGGGGAAGGTGGACACCCTCAACCTCATCATCAAGGGCGACGTCTCCGGTTCCGTCGAAGCACTCGAGGACGCCCTGGTGGCGATCGACATGGGCGACACGGTGGACCTCAGGGTCATCCACCGTGGCGTGGGTGCGATCACCCAGAACGACGTCAACCTCGCGACCGTCGACAACGCCATCATCATCGGCTTCAACGTGCGCCCGGCCGAGCGGGTCCAGGACCTCGCCGAACGCGCGGGGGTGGACATGCGGTTCTACTCCGTCATCTACCGCGCGATCGAGGACATCGAGGCCGCCCTCAAGGGGATGCTCAAGCCGGAGTACGAAGAGAAGCAGATGGGCGCGGCCGAGGTGAGGGAGGTGTTCCGCTCCTCCAAGTTCGGCACCATCGCGGGCTGCGTCGTTCGCGAGGGAACCATCCGGCGTGGGGCGAAGGCACGGGTCATGCGGGATGGAGAACTTCTCGCCGACGTGGAGATCGACACGCTTCGCCGGTTCAAGGACGACGCGACCGAGGTCCGCGAGGGCTTCGAGTGCGGCGTCGGGCTCGGCAAGTTCAACGACCTTCAGGTGGGTGACACCATCGAGACCTACGAGATGGTGGAGATTCCGAGGGCCTAATGGCGGATCACCCACGCGCGCTGCGACTCGCGGGCGCGATTCAGCGGACCGTCGCCCTCGCGCTCGAGACGGAGGTCAAGGACCCGAGGCTCGGCTTCGTCACCGTCACCGGGGTCAAGGTGACCGGCGACCTCCAGAACGCGACGGTCTTCTACACCGTGCTCGGTGACGATCAGGATCGGATCCACTCCGCGGCGGCCCTGGAGTCGACCAAGGGGCGCATCCGCTCGATGGTTGGCGCCGAACTCGGCACCCGGCTCACGCCGACCCTCGAGTTCGTCCTCGACGCGTTGCCCGACACCACCGCGTCGCTCGACCGCGCCCTCGCCGAGGCGCACGAGCGGGACGCCGCCGCCGCCCGCTTGCGCGAGGGTGCCCACTACGCTGGCGACCCCGACCCCTACCGCCACGACGACGCGGACGACGACGGCGCTGGCGAGGCCGACCGGGGCGGCGAGGGCGGGGCGGGCGAAGGTACAGACCGTGGTGTCGGCCGCCCGTAGCAGCGAGGCCCTTCCCGGGCTTCTCGTCGTCGACAAGCCCGCGGGGTGGACGTCCCACGATGTCGTCGCGCGGATTCGGCGCCTCGCCGGGACCCGGCGCGTCGGCCACGCCGGGACGCTCGACCCCATGGCGACCGGCGTGCTCATCCTCGGCATCGGCCAGGCGACGCGACTGTTGGGTTTCGTTGGCGGGGAGGACAAGGATTACGACGCGACCATCCGGCTCGGGGTGGCCACGGTGACGGACGACGCCGAGGGGGAGGTGTCCTCCCGCACGGACGCGGCGGAGGTCACGGTGGAGGCGACCACGGACGCGATCGCGGACCTCACCGGTGAAATCCTGCAGGTTCCCTCGTCCGTCAGCGCGATCAAGGTCGACGGGGTGCGTTCCTACGCGCGCGTGAGGGCGGGCACGGGCGTGAACCTGGAGGCTCGTCCCGCGACGGTTTCCCGGTTCGAGGTCCTTCAGCGGCGGCGCGGTTCGGACTTCGACGCTGGCTGGCTCGACCTCGACGTCACGGTGACCGTCTCGTCCGGGACGTATGTGCGCGCCCTCGCTCGGGACCTGGGCACCGCGCTCGGGGTCGGGGGTCACCTGACGGCGCTGCGTCGCACCCGAGTGGGGGGTTTCGGCCTCGACCGTGCGGCCACCCTCGACGACCTTGGGGTGCTCGTCGATTCCGGCGAACCCCTCCCGATCGTGCCCCTCGCGGACGCCGCGCGCGCCATCCTGCCGTATCGTGTCGTCGCCGCGGAGGAGGCGGAGGACCTCTCTCACGGGAGGCGCATCGCGCGCCTGCCCATCGACGGCGAGCCGGACCCGGACACCCCCCTCGCCCTCATCGGACCGGAGGGGGCTCTCGTCGCCCTCGCGATCGTCGGCGACGCCGACACCCTCCGCCCGTCGGCCGTGTTCTCCTCGTCTACGATGGGCGCACGATGAGCACCGAGCTCTGGACCTCCCTCGACGACGTCCCCCACGACGGGCGCGCGTCCGTCGTCACGCTGGGCAACTTCGACGGCGTGCATCGCGGGCACCAGGCCGTCCTCGCTCGCGTGGTCGATGAGGCGCACGCGAGGGGCGACCGAGCCGTCGCCATCACGTTCGATCCCCATCCCCTCGTCGTCCATCGCCCCGAGCGACCCCCGACGCTCATCACCGGGCTCGAGGACCGGATCGAGAGGATGGCCGCGACCGGTCTTGACGGGATCCTCGTCATTCCGTACACGTTGGAGTTCGCCGAGCAGACGGGCGAGGAGTTCGTGCGGACCTGGTTGGTGGACGGGCTTCACGTGTCCGGCGTCATCATCGGTCACGACACCAAGTTCGGACGCGGGAACACCGGCCATACCAAGACGATGATCGACCTCGGCGAAAGGCTCGGGTTTTCGGTCGAGGTGATGGACTGGGCTGGCATCCAGAACGGGACCGACCGTCGGTGGTCGTCGACGTGGGTTCGGGAGTTGCTGGAGGCTGGCAACGTCGCGCAAGCCGCGACCATCCTGGGGCGCGAGCATCGCGTGCGTGGGGTCGTGGTCCATGGTGACGCCCTCGGTCACTTCCTCGGTTTTCCGACCGCGAACCTCGACGTCTATGCCGGCATGATCCCCGGCAGCGGCGTCTACGCGGGGTGGCTGACCGTCATGGAGCCGGGGGAGAGCGTAGACGGAGCCGCCTACGTCGGGGAACGGTTCGCGGCGGCCATCAGCCTTGGGTTGAACCTCACCGTCGGGGGCACCGACCTGCGCGTCGAGGCTCATCTTCCCGACGCGCCCGACTTCGACCTCTACGGGGCGAAGGTCGCGCTCGACTTCGTCGACCGGCGGCGCGGCATGCTCGACTTCGGCTCGATCGACGCCCTCAAGGTGGGGCTCGCGGAGGATGTCGTGTGGGTGCGAGGAGTGCTCGGCTCCCGCTAAATCTCCCCGCCGCCGGTTCCGATGGTAGGGAAGCGGCAGGGGAACGACGGGGTGGTTCCGCTGGTACGATGGTCCCCGCCGTACAACGGCCGCGGACACCAGTGCCCCGGAGAACCAGCCCGGGAGCGCCGCGCAACGACCCAAGGGAGACACCGTGCCGCTCGACGCAGCAACCAAGAAGACCATCATGGAGAAGTACGCCACCAGCCCGGCCGACACCGGCTCTCCCGAGGTTCAGGTGGCGCTCTTGAGTCAGCGCATCTCCGACCTGACGGAGCACCTCAAGCTTCATCCTCACGACCACCACTCGCGCAGGGGCCTCTTGCTCCTCGTCGGTCAGCGTCGCCGCATCCTCGGCTACCTGCAGAAAATCGACATCGAACGCTACCGTTCGCTCATCGAACGCCTGGGCCTGCGCCGCTAGCCAGAGAGCCACTTCCCGTCGGGGAGCGCCCCACTCTGGTACCATTCACTCGGCCTTCCGCGTTTGCGGAAGTTGCCCCAACACAGGGAATAGCCCGCTTGACCGCTGATCATCGGTGGAAATGGCCAGAATCGCAGAACGGATTCTGACCGTTTCCACTGACGATCAGTGGCGAGGCTGCGGCCTGTGCCGCAGGGCTACTCCCAACACACTCAAGGAGTAGAACCCCATGGAGGGTCCAGAAATCCAATTCGCCGAAGCCGTTATCGATAACGGCACGTTCGGCAAGCGCACCGTCCGCTTCGAGACGGGCCGCCTCGCGCGGCAGGCGGGCGGCTCGGCCGTCGCCTATCTCGACGGAGAGACGATGCTTCTCTCCGCCACAACGGCGTCGAAGGAGCCGCGTGCCGGCTTCGACTTCTTCCCGTTGACCGTGGACGTGGAAGAGCGCGCATACGCCGCCGGACGCATCCCCGGATCGTTCTTCCGTCGCGAGGGTCGCCCCTCGACGGATGCCATCCTCACGTGCCGCCTGATCGACCGGCCGTTGCGCCCGTCGTTCGTCAAGGGGTTGCGCAACGAGATCCAGGTGGTCGTCACGGTGATGGCCATCAACCCCGACGACCAGTACGACGCCCTGGCGATCAACGCGGCGTCGATGTCCACCCAGCTCGCGGGACTGCCCTTCAGCGGCCCGATCGGTGGCGTGCGTGTCGCACTCATCGAGGGCACGTGGGTAGCCTTCCCCCGCTACAGCGACCTTCCCCGCGCCGTCTTCACGATGGTCGTAGCCGGTCGCATCGTCGGTGACGATGTCGCCATCATGATGGTCGAGGCCGAGGCGACGAACGACGCCGTCACGCTCGTCTCCGAGGGTGCCAAGGCGCCGACGGAGGCCGTCGTGGCGGAGGGGCTCGAGGCGGCCAAGCCGTTCATTCGGGCCTTGTGCGTCGCGCAGTCCGACCTCGCGAAGCGCACCGCGAAGGAGACGGGGGAGTTCCCCGTGTTCCTCGACTACCAGGAGGACGTCGAGGCGGCGGTAGCGAAGGCGGCGGAAGCCGACCTGAGCAAGGCCCTCACGATCGCGGGCAAGGTCGAGCGCGAGACGCGACTCGACGAGATCAAGGCGGCAACCATCGAGGCCCTCGCGGGCCAGTTCGAGGGTCGCGAAGGCGAGATTTCCGCCGCGATTCGTTCCGTCACCAAGCGAGTGGTGCGTCAGCGCATCCTCAAGGACGGCATGCGTATCGACGGGCGCGGACTCACGGACATTCGGCCGCTCTCGGCCGAGGTTGCCGTGGTTCCTCGCGTTCACGGCTCGGCGATCTTCGAGCGTGGCGAGACCCAGATCCTGGGGATCACGACGCTCAACATGCTCAAGATGGAGCAGCAGATCGACGCGCTTACCCCGGAGACGCACAAGCGGTACATGCACCACTACAACTTCCCGCCGTATTCGGTTGGCGAGACGGGCCGCGTCGGGTCCCCCAAGCGTCGTGAGATCGGACACGGTGCGCTCGCCGAGCGTGCCCTCATGCCCGTCCTCCCGAGCCGCGAGGACTTCCCGTATGCGATTCGTCAGGTCTCGGAGGCCTTCGGGTCGAACGGTTCGACGTCCATGGGTTCCGTGTGTGCCTCGACCCTGTCGCTCCTGAACGCGGGGGTGCCGCTCAAGGCGCCCGTCGCGGGCATCGCGATGGGCCTCGTCTCCGACACCGTCGAGGGCGAAACCAAGTTCGCGGCGTTGACCGACATCCTGGGCGCCGAAGACGCCTACGGTGACATGGACTTCAAGGTCGCGGGCACGAGCGAGTTCGTCACCGCCATCCAGCTCGACACCAAGTTGGACGGCATCCCGGCGTCCGTGCTGGGTGCCGCCCTGCAGCAGGCTCACGACGCGAGGCTTCACATCCTCGGCGTGATGAATGCCGCGATCAGCGAGCCGGACGAGATGAGCCTGCTCGCGCCGCGCATCATCACGGTCAAGGTCCCCGTCGACAAGATTGGCGAGGTCATCGGTCCGAAGGGCAAGATGATCAACTCGATCCAGGACGAGACTGGGGCGGACATCTCCATCGAGGACGACGGCACCGTGTACATCGGTGCGACGGTCGGTTCGCAGGCGGAAGCCGCTCGCGACATGGTGAACGCGATCGCCAACCCGCACATGCCGTCCGTCGGTGAGCGCTTCGTCGGGACGGTCGTCAAGACCGTCGCGTTCGGTGCGTTCGTTTCGCTGTCTCCCGGTCGGGACGGTCTCTTGCACATCTCGGAGATTCGCAAGCTCGCCGGTGGCAAGCGCGTGGAGAACGTCGAGGACGTCCTGAGCGTCGGCCAGAAGATCCAGGTGGAGCTCAAGGAGATCGACCCGCGCGGGAAGCTCTCCCTCGGCATCGTCGAGGATGGGGCCGCCGCTAGCACCCCCACCGCCGACGCCCCCGCCACGGAAGGCGAACCGAAGGCCTAGCCTCAACGGAGTGAACGAGGGGCGGTGCGGGGAAACCCGCACCGCCCTTTTTCGCAACTTTCCCACCTCGTTGCCATGATGAGGGGATGGGTGACGAGATTCTGTCGTGGCTGCTGGAGGGCGATCCGGCGATTCGGTGGCAAGTGCTGCGCGACCTTGTCGATGCCGACGACGACGTGGTCGAGGCGGAGCGTCAACGCGTGGCAACGGAGGGTTGGGGCGCGCGGCTTCTCGCGGAACAGGATCCGGACGGCACGTGGGCGGGAGCGATCTACAGCCCCAAATGGGTGTCCACCACGTACACGCTGTTGCTCCTCCACTGGTTGGGTCTCCCGGGCGACAACGCGCAAGCCCTAGCCGGGTGTCGTCACCTCTGGGAGGGAGTCCGGTACGTCGACGGCGTCCCAACACCGCACAAGATCCAAGCCCCGCCCGACGCGTGCGTGACCGCGATGTTCGTCTTGCTCGCGTCCCGGTTTGGCTACCGCGATCCGCGGATCGAGAACGGGGTCGAGTGGCTGTTGGGACAGCAGATGGACGACGGGGGGTGGAACTGCGAGCGCACCAGGACGCGAACCGAGCATGGATCGTTCCACACCACCATCAGCACCCTCGATGCCTTCGTCGAATACGAGCGGGCGGTTGGGGCGATGCCCGTAGCGGAAGCCGCACAGAAGGGCCGTGACTTCTTCCTGGCGCACCGTCTCTATCGCTCGCACCGGACGGGCGAGCCTTCCAACCCCGCGTTCACCAAGTTCCCGTTCCCGCCCCAGTGGCACTTCGAGGTGATGCGGGGCCTTGAGCACTTTGCGACGGTGGACGCTCCACGCGACGAGCGCCTTGGGGACGCCGTGGATCTCATCCGCCGCGCCCAGCGCAAGGACGGCACGTGGCCGGGCTACACGGCGTACTCGGGGCGCACTTGGTTCCGGATGGAGCCAGCGGGCCCGAGCCGCTGGAACACCCTCCGAGCCTTGCGCGTGCTGCGCTGGTGGGAGGGAAACGGGCACTAACCACCGCAATTTCCTCGGCAATTTCGAAACACGGGGTATCAATTCGTAGGTATCTGGGTGGTTCATGCGAGAAGATGAACTGCGGTCGCCATTCGACGGCCGTTACACATTGGGGGTGAAGGAGACATCTGCGAGTGCTGAACCGCCCTGATGCTCTCAGCACATCAGGACCTACGGCGGTCGCGGAGTCTGTCCCTCGCAGAAGGAGAGCCTCATGAACAAGTGGACCGTCTTTCAGAAGAACAGTGTTGTTCGTGTCACGGTAAGTGCGAGCACGTTGGTCGCTGTGGCCGCGCTCGTCGGTGCCGGATGGAAGTGG
>CAZMCU010000025.1:14252-22701 GCA_964564915.1 uncultured Demequinaceae bacterium
CCGAAAAAGTCCCTCTTCAACACGGCGCAATACACGCTGAGCGTGCTCAGCGCCGGGTTCGTTTTCGCCTGGCTGTCCGACGCGCCGTTCTTCGGAGGCCCAATGATCGTTGAGCCTCACGACATCGGACCACTGCTCGTCGCCGGCGTCGTGATGTTCTGCGTGAACTGGGTACTGGTCGCGGGAGTCGTCTCCCTCTCGACCGCGCAACCACTGCGGACAGTATTGCGCGAGGACCTGAGGGACTTCCTCGTCACGAATGTCGTCCTCCTCAGCATGGGGGGCATCGCCGCGGTGGTCGCCGCCGATGGCGTTGGCGCCCTAGCGCTGCTGGCTGTCCCGGTGATCGCCGCCCACCTGATCGCGTCCGCATCGGCCCGCCACGCGCACGACGCGACGCATGACGCGCTCACCGGCTTGGGTAATCGTGGGCAGGTCGACTACGAGTTGGGTCGCGCTTTCGACTCGTCGCGCCAGTCGAAGGAGGAGGGTCCGGGCCTGGTTCTCCTCGACCTCGATGGCTTCAAGGACTTCAACGACGCCCTAGGCCACCCCGTCGGCGACCGGATTCTTCGGGAGGTGGCGAGTCGGCTAATCGACGCGGCGCCGAGCGGCGCATCGGTTCACCGGATTGGCGGCGACGAGTTCGCGGTCGTGATACGCGGCGGCCTCGCCGACTCTCAGCGCGCGGCGCATGACCTCCTGGCGTCGTTCGACAAGCCCATCCCCATCGAAAGCCTCGCCTTGCTCGTTCGGGCGAGCGTCGGTGTGGCCGTCGCACCCTTGCATGGCTCGGACGCCGAGACCCTGATGAAGAACGCCGACGTGGCCGTGTACCGTGCCAAATTCGAGCGTGATCGCATCAGCACCTACTCTCGGGAGTTCGACGTCAACAGCGTCGAGCGGCTCCAACTCCTCGCCGACCTCGGGGAGGCACTCGATTCGCACACGTTGTACGTCGCCTACCAGCCACAGGTCGACCTGAACGATCGGCGCATGGTGGGGGTGGAGGCCCTTGTCCGGTGGGACCATCCGGGACGCGGTTCCATCGGCCCCGACGAGTTCATTCCCTTAGCCGAGAGCTCGGGCCTGATCTATCCCCTGACGGCGTTCGTTCTCGACGCGGCGTTGGCACAACTGGCCGAGTGGCGAGCGTTGGGTCACGATCTCTGCATGGCCGTCAACATCTACGCGCGCCACCTGTCGGATCTCGCCCTGCCCGATCAGGTTTCCGAGGCGGCGGCGAGGCACGGCGTTCCCCTGAGTGAGCTCGTCCTGGAGGTGACGGAGACCGGGATCCTCTCGGACCCCGCCCGCGCGGATGTCGTCATCCGTTCCCTGCGCAACCGCGGGGTCGCGATCGCGATCGACGACTACGGGACGGGAAACGCGTCCCTCGGCTACCTCAAGCAACTCGAGATCGACGAGCTGAAGATCGACCGGTCGTTCGTCAGCAACATCGAGACCGACGATCACAATCGGATCATCGTTCGGTCGACCGTCGAACTCGCGATCGCGCTGGGGTTGCGATTGATCGCCGAAGGGATCGAGGACGAGCAGACGACGTTGGCCTTGCGCGAATTCGGGCACGTCATCGGGCAAGGGAATCACCTGGGTCGCCCCGTCCCACCCGAGCAGATACTGGAGAGGCTTGAGGCGGAGCGGCGATCGGCCGGGACCGAGTCGGCGGCGAGTTCCTGATCATGCTGGTCTTAGCGTTGTGCGGCCTGGCGGTGGTATCGCCCCTGGTTGCCGCGCGGTGGCCGGCGGGACTGCTCGTGCATCGCTGGCGTCTTCCCGTGCTGATCTGGGCGGCGCTCGCACTCCAAGTGGTGGTGGTCGAGGTATCGATGCCGAGCGGGGTCGCGGCCCTGCTGCACGTCCTCACCTACGTCGCCGCCCTCGTTTTCCTCGTGGTGAATCGCCACGTTGCCGGGGTACTGATCGTGGGGGCGGGGGCGCTCGCCAATGGCGTGACGATCGCGCTCAACGGAGGGGTGCTCCCCGCGAGCGCGACCGCCGTGGCCGCAGCAGGCCTCGACGCCGATCCCGCGTTCGCCAACTCGGCCATCCTCGAGCATCCGGTGTTGCCCTGGCTCGGGGACGTGTTCGCCTGGCCGGAGCCGCTTCCGCTCGCCAACGTCTTCAGCGTCGGCGATGTCCTTGTCGTCGTTGGGGTTGTCGTTGCCGCGTGGACGGGCACCCGCCGCCTCAGGGCCACGAAACCTCCCCCGGAGACCGAGGTGAAGGGCTAGAGCGCCGCCGTCCGGCGATCCCGCGCCCGGAGCCACCATTTGCGAGCCTCCGTGACGAGGGGCACCACGAGCGCCAACGCGAAGCACTCGCCCCACTGCGTGACCGTCAGGGGTGCGGTGGAGAACGCGTCGTTCAGCACCGGCACATACAGCACCACGACCTGCAGGACGAAGGACAAGGTCACCGCCGCCCACAGCCACGGGTTCGTCCACAGGTGATGCACGATGCTCTGGGTCTCCGATCGGGCGGAGAAGGCGTTCATGAGTTGCGTGAGGACCAGCACGGTGAAGGCCGCCGTGCGAGCCGTCGCGAGACCCTGGGATCCCTCGATGAACCCACCGGGCAGGTACAGGTCCATCGCGGCGAGCGTCACGACGGCCATGACGGCACCGGTGAGGACGATTCCGCCCCACATGCGCCCGTCGATCAACCGCTCCGAGATCCGACGCGGTCGCCGTTTCATGAGGTCGTCGGCGTAGGGTTCGGCACCGATCGCAAGCGCGGGCCCCAGGTCGGTCAGGAGGTTGATCCACAGGATCTGTGTCGCGAGGAGCGGCACCACCACGGCCCCATCGGGTCCGGTCAACCCCAGCCACGTTGCCCCAACCACGCCGAGGAAGACCGAGAGGACCTCACCGAGGTTGGACGCGAACATGTAGCGCAGGAAGCGCTTGATGTTGTCGAGGATTCCGCGGCCCTCGTTCACCGCCTCGATAATCGTGGCGAAGTTGTCATCGGTGAGGATCATGTTCGACGCCTCGCGGGCCACCTCCGTGCCACCGCGGCCCATCGCGACGCCGATGTCGGCGCGGCGTAGGGCGGGGGCGTCGTTCACCCCGTCACCCGTCATGGAGACGACCTCGCCGTGGCTTTGGAGCGCGTCGACGATGCGCAACTTGTGTTCGGGTGCCACGCGGGCAAACACCGACGCTGTGGTGACGGCGGAGCGGAGGGCTTTGTCGTCCATCGCGGACAACTCCAGCCCGGTGATCACCTGCGGGTCCGCCTCGACGATGCCGAGGTCGATGGCGATGGTCGCCGCGGTGAGGGGGTGGTCTCCGGTGATCATGATGACGCGGATCCCGGCTCCCTGGGCCGCCGCCACCGCGGCCTTCGCCTCCTCGCGCGGAGGATCGACGATTCCCGCCACTCCCGCGAGCACCAGGTCGCGTTCGAGCGAATCGGCGTCGGCGTCCGACTCCTCCTCGCCGCGACGGAAGGCAACGGCGAGCGTGCGCATCCCGAGGGCGGACATCCGCTCAACCTTGGCGAGCACGCGTGCGCGGCCCGCAGAACTAAGCCGCCGCTCGTGGTCTCCCACGAGTTCCGCGGTACACGCGTGGAGCAGGACGTCCGGTGCACCCTTCGCAGCCACGTAGAAGCCGCCGTCCGCGTCCGACGCGACCGCCGACATGCGCTTGCGTTCCGAACTGAACGGCACCGTTCCCAGCGAGGAGAACCGGGCGCGCCGGGTCTCCGCGAGTCCCAGAGCCCGCTCGGCGGCAAGGAAGGCGGCTTCGGTGGGGTCGCCACCGAACGTCGGGGACTCGCCCTCGTCGTCCAGGGCGTCGTTCGCCACCGCACCGCCCGTCATGACCGCGACGATCTCTGCGCCTCGCGCACCCGGGGGAAGCGAATCCCCAACGCCCGACAGTTCTGTCTCTCCGGACGCCGTGGCCACGCGGGTGACCGTCATGCGATTCTGGGTGAGCGTCCCGGTCTTGTCGGAGCAGACGACGGTCGCAGACCCGAGCGTTTCGACGGACGACAAGTTCTTGATGATCGCGTGGCGCTTGGCCATGCGTTGGACGCCGAGGGCGAGCACCACGGACAGGATCGCGGGAAGACCCTCGGGAACCGCCGCTACGGCGAGGGCGACCCCCAGGAGCAGCACCTGGACCGCGCCCTCGAGGGTGGTGACGTCCTCGGTGAGGAAGACGGTCCCGATCACGACCGCGGCGATCGCCAGAACCGCGAGCCCGAGCACCCGCCCCAACTGCGCGATCTCGCGTTGCAGGGGAGTGGGATCCGATTCCGTCTCGCCGAGGAGGCGGGCGATGTGTCCCGTCTCGGTGTCCATCCCGGTAGCCGTGACGATCGCGCGCCCGGCACCGCGCGTCACCGCCGTGCCCGCAAACACCATGCACACGCGATCGCCCAACTCCGCCGCGCCATCGAGCGGTGCGACGCTCTTGGTCACCGGGGCGCTCTCGCCCGTCAGCGTCGCCTCCGCAACGGAGAGCGTGGATTCGATGAGGCGCGCATCCGCGGTCACGGCGTCGCCCGCACCGAGGACAAGGATGTCACCTACCACGAGATCGAGCGCGGGGATGCGGCAGGGGCGGCCGTCACGCAGAACGGTAGCGGTGGGTGCGGCCATGCGCTGAAGCGCGGACACCGCACTCTCGGAGCGGCGCTCCTGGAAGAAACCGATAGCGGCGTTCGCGAGAATGACGACGGCGATCACGATCACGTCGTAGGGGATCCCCGGACGCCCCTCGACCCACCAGGCGGTGAGCGCGATGACGGTCGCCGCGAGCAGGAGGTAGACGAGCGGATCCGCGAAGTGACCCAGGATGCGGCGCCACAGGGGAACGGGTCGTCGTGCCACGAGTTGGTTCGCACCGTCCCGCTCCAGACGGTCGGCGGCCTCGACCGCGGTCAGGCCAACAGCGGTGCTCGTGCGCGCCTCGGTCGCTACCTCGTTGAAGGTGCGGAGAGAAGGGTCGAACCCCGGTGACAGTGTGGCCATGTCGGACTCCCATCGCAGCCTCGCCCTTCCTCCATTGTGCCTGGTGTCGGGCGGAGGCCGCTGGAAGCGCACTGTCGCCTCGAGGTACGTGCCTAGAGATACATCGGGGTGAGCGCCTCGTAATCCTCGATCGTGCCGTCGCCCAGGCACGTCTCGATGATGGAGCGTCCCAGCGGATCGAGCTCGTCCGTGAGGAACGCTTGGAGCTCGGTTTTAAAGAAGTCCGTGAGGATCGTGGCTCCAGCGTCGTACGCTTCCTCCCCCACTTGCGACTGCTGGTCGGGTAGGAGGAGCGTCCGGCGTACGGGTTGGCCGTCGAGCGTGATGTCCTGGGGCGCGTACCCGAAGAGCGGGCAGCGAGCGGGGATGAGTTGGTCCGCGCGCATGCGACCGGCGCCTCGGCGCGCGAGCCATTCTCGGGTCAGCCATTCGGTGGAGAAACCCACCTTGTACGCCCCCACGTGCTGGTTGGGGGTGAGGACATAGCGGGTGCGGGGGTAGTCGAGGATCTGCCGAAGTTGGAGGTTGGCCGCGGCCACCTTGGTGCCGGTCGAGAAAGGCCAGAACGACCCAACACCCTCGGCGACGAGGCCCCCATGCTCGAGCTTCTTCACCGCATCGCTGCTCTCGCCGATCGAGGGGTTCTTGTCGCCGCGTGGGGCGATGAGGCGCCACAGCCAAGCGATCGACGGCGGTACGAAGTGCGTCATGCCCATGATCCCGTAGGAGGGCTTGGTCCGCGTGCACGCCGGCATCCGCACACCGAACGTCCGCACGTCCACCGCTTCCGGTTCGTTGATCACCCCATCGATCATTCGGCGCGGGATGACGATGCGGGGGTTGGGGCAGGGTTTCCCGTTCGAGTCGAGCGTGTGCTCCCACGGAAGGGCGGTCGCGTCGGGCACACCTTGGATGTTGTAGAACACGAGAGGCTCGTCGGGGTGGATGCACGAGCGTTCGATCAGGAAGTCCGCGCCATACTCCATGAGGTTGTCGACGCGAACGAACCAGCCCTCCTCCGCGTCGGCCACATACATCAGACCGTCGCCCTGCTGGATGGAGGGGTGGCACAGCGTCATGTCGTCGGTGACGGGATTGAGTTCCGACGTCTCGCTCAGGGTGATGTGGTACGGCTCGCCCGTGACGACGTTGGTGCCGAGCAGGATGCGACCGTCGTCCTCGCGTCGAAGATCCTGGCACATCTCCGACTTGCCGCCGCCCGAGGCGCCCTCGTGCATCACGACCGTCTCGTTGTCGTACGGTGTCGTCACGCGTACGGACGACGCGTGGGCCGTGATCCAGCCTTCCTGTTCACCGATGTCGAGGAGGACGGAGAAGACCCCCTTCTTGGCGCTCGGTCCGGGGTAGAGGTTGTAGGCGAAGATCTCGTGGAGGGTCTCGGTCCGATCGTGGACCACCATCTGCTTGCCCTTGAAGTGCGTATGGCGGAACGGCGGTGCAACGTACAGGATCGCCCGAGGGGAGTAGGCGCCGATCTCGTCGAACGTGAGCCACCCCGAGAGGTCCCGGAGGGTGAGCGCGAAGAACGAAGCGTTGAGCGGAACGATCGCGAGGCACGGCGAGCCGTACGTCAGGCCCCCCGCCTTGAACGGCACGACGACGAGTTCCTGGCTTCCGAGCCAATCGAGAGTCTCCTGCTTCACGGGGGCGAAGGGCGCGTGAAAGGCGTCCTGGTAGCGGGTCTTGTCCGTCGGCCGGTCATCCGCGATATGCATGCAATTCGGGTCGCGGCGGCGCATGTAGTCCTCGGGGTAGTTCACCGCGATGCCGTTGCGGCAGCGCGTGATCGTCGCCTCCGGGATGGTCTTCCCGTTCGCCTGGTAGTCGACGGAGAAGACGGGGCCGCCATCGGGACCGAGGGAGAGGTGGTAGAGCTCGTCACGGGTGCGGGGGACGACGAGCCGAGGGCTCGCCTCCAGGGCGGCACGCACCTCGGGGGCGAGGTCAACCGCCTCCAGGGCCTTGAGTGCTGCCGAATTATCCACCGTGACTCCTTCTCTTCCCCCCAACTCTCCCGCGAGAGTACACGCTCGGTGCGGGACAATCGTCTCGGGTGCCGCTCCAGACGCCCTTCTCGATTTTCTCGTCGTATCCCCTCGATGGTGGGGTCGCGGTACGCCCGCGGGTGTACAGCGCCTAGTCTTGGCCCATGCCCCAGGACCTTCCCCTCGTCGCCGCCGGTGAGGCGGACGCCGACATGACGCTCGATGAGGATGCCGGCGCCGTCGTCCGTCGGAGCGTGCTTCCCGGTGGTGTGCGCGTCCTCACCGAACACCTTCCCGGTTTGAAATCCGCGACCGTCGGAGCGTGGGTTGGGGTCGGTTCGCGGGACGAGAACTCGGTCCACGCGGGGTCGACGCACTTCCTCGAGCACCTGCTCTTCAAGGGGACCGCACGGCGTACCGCGTTCGACATCGCCGAGGCTTTCGACCGAGTCGGGGCGGAGCACAACGCGCTGACCGGCAAGGAGTACACGTGCTACTACGGGCGCGTGCTCGATGCCGACGTGCCGATGGCCCTCGACGTCACGCTTGACATGGTGACCTCCGCGCGGCTCGACGAGGCCGACTTCGAGATGGAACGCGGGGTGATTCTCGAGGAACTCGCGATGAACGAGGACGATCCCGGGAACGTGGCGGACGAGGCGTTCGCCGCCGCCGTGTTCGGCGGGCACCCGCTGGGGCGCCCGATCGGCGGTACCCCCGAGATCATTGCCGCGGTTCCCCGTTCGGCCGTCTGGGACCACTACAAGGCCCGCTACGTGGCCCCGGAGCTCGTCGTCGCCGCCGCTGGGGCCGTTTCCCACGAGGACGTGTGCGCGATGACCCTCGACGCGCTCTCTCGAGGAGGGTGGGACGTATCGGGGCGGGTGCCCCCCGTGGGGCGGCGGGACCGTTTAGCCTCGGTCGACGCTTCCTTCACCCCGTCCGTGACGGTCGAGCGCGACGACGAACAAGCGAACATCATCATCGGGTCGCGGGGGTTTCGGATGACGGACGATCGCCGCGCCGTTTTCGGGGTGTACCTCGCGATCCTCGGGGGCGGACCTTCCTCCCGGCTATTCCAGGAGATCCGGGAGCGAAGGGGGCTCGCGTATTCGGTGTCCGCGTTCGCCTCTCCCTCTGCGGAGACGGGGCTCTTCGGGATGCACGCCGGATGCACACCGGAGCGCGCCGACGAAGTGACCGGATTGATGACGTCCGAGTTCGAGCGGATGGCGGACGGCGTGTCGGGGCAGGAACTCGAACGCGCGATCGGCCAGATCACCGGCGCCACCGTGTTGCGACTCGAGGATTCCTACTCACGCATGTCCCGGCTCGGAAAGGCCGAGGTGTTCTTCGGCGAGTACTGGACCGTCGAGGAGGCGCTCGACGAGATCCAGGCGGTGACCCGCGAGGACGTGGCCGCTCTGGCGGGGGA
>CAZMCU010000025.1:22801-24261 GCA_964564915.1 uncultured Demequinaceae bacterium
TGCCGCAAGACCGGTGCGTGGTGCGCGTGGGGCCGGTGACCTGAACTCGCCGCGAAGCCCGACCGCGTATCGTGGTCCCATGATCAGGGTTGCGGTGGTTGGAGCTGCGGGGCGCATGGGCGCAACGGTGGTGCGCGCGGTCGAGGATGCGCCGGACATGGAAGTCGCGGCGGCGCTCGACGTGGCCTGGGATGTCGACGTGGCCCGCACGGCGGGGGCCAGCGTCGCGATCGAGTTCACCGCCCCGGAGTCGACGGAAGCGAACGTTCACGCCTTGATCGATGCCGGCATGCATGTGGTCGTCGGGACCACCGGTTGGACCGAGGATTCCCTCGAACGTGTTCGCGATCACCTTCTGGATGCCCCCTCCCTTGGAGTGCTCGTTGCCCCCAACTTCGCGCTTGGGGCCGTGCTCGCCATGCGCTTCGCCGCCCAGGCGGCACCGTACTTCGAGTCGACGGAGGTGATCGAGCTCCACCACCCCGAGAAGGTGGACGCCCCCTCGGGAACCGCGCGCGAGACCGCGAGGCGTATCGCCGCCTCCCGCACCGCGGCGGGGCTCGGCGCGCAACCGGATGCTACGGGGTCGTCCCTCGACGGGGCGCGGGGAGCGAGTGTCGACGGCGTCCCCATCCACTCGGTCCGCCTCCGCGGGCTCGTCGCCCACCAGGAGGTGCTCCTCGGCAATCCCGGGGAAGTGCTGACGCTTCGCCACGACAGCCTCGACCGTGCGTCGTTCATGCCCGGGGTGCTCCTTGGCGTGCGCCGGGTTTCCACTCACCCCGGACTGACCGTCGGTCTCGACGCGTACCTCGACCTCTAGGTCGGCACCCCGGCTCGATGAAGCTCATCCGCACCCCCGCGTTCCTCGTGACCTCGTCGATCACGATGATCCTTCTGCTCTACTTCGGGCTCGTCGCTAACCGTGCGTTCGTCTTGCTCGCGACGGAGGACCTGTTCGCCAAGATTCTCGGCGTCGTGATGCTGGTGTTCCCCGTCATTGGCGTGTGGTGGATGGTGCACGAGTGGCGGATCGGAACCACCGTTCAGCGCATGGTTGACGCCCTCGAGGGGGAGGGGCGGCTTCCTCTTCACGACGGCGAGATGCTCCCGAGTGGGAGGCTCACCGAGGATGCGGCCGACGCGGTGTTTGAGGTCGCCCGGCGCGGGGTGGAGGACCGCCCGAACGACTGGCGGGCGTGGTTCCACGTCGCGTACGCGTACGAGGCGGTGCGCGAGCGGCCGCAGGCTCGGAAGGCGCTGCGTCATGCCGCGGATCTGTTCCGGCGAGACCGAACGGCGCGGCGCGGAACGGTTGCGTCGCTGGACGATTGAGGCGCCCTGGCGGGCGCTGCGGTGAGGAGCCCTGACGGGCGCTGAAGGCTCGTTGTCGCGCGGAGGTGAACCTTTGGTTCCCGCTCGCGCGCGGTCCGCGCATCAGAGCGCCCCTGCAGACGGTG
>CAZMCU010000026.1:0-23768 GCA_964564915.1 uncultured Demequinaceae bacterium
TGACCTATTCATTACGAGTGAATCGCTCTACCGACTGAGCTAAGGCGGCGTGGCCGACCGAAAGCGGCACGGCCACCGATTCTAGCGGCTTAGCGGGTCAACTCGCGCGCATCACCTGGCCGAGCCGCTCCCGCCGATGCCCGGCCAGCTCCACCGCAACCGCAATCAGAACCGCGACGACCAGCACAGGCACCGACATCCAGCACCACCACGGCAGGACGAGCGTGGGCGCACTCAGTTGTCCCGTCAACACCGCCAGGTCCATGGGACCCACGAGCAGGGCGGCGAGCCCCACACCCGTCACCGTTCCGACGACGCTGCCAACTAGCACCGGCGCGACCAGTTCACCGACCGCCACGCGGTCACTCTGCCGTCGAGGCAACCCCAGAACCCGGAACCGCGCGAGGGCCGTGGCGCGCCCGCGAGCACTCGCCGCCGCGACGAGGTACACCGCGAGCGCCGCGAGGGCCATGAGTACCGCCACCGCACCCACCAACAGGTTTCCGAATGCCTCGGTCATGGGCGCGGTCCTGCGCGCCTCAAGCCAATCGCTCCGGGTGGTGATCGTCGCGTCGCCGAGACCGGGGAGGCTCCGCACCGCCGCCTCCGCTCCCTCGCCATCGACCCACACGACGGTGGGGGGAAGGGAAATCCCCATCGCCTGTTCCAGGACTTGTCGATCGACGACGACGGTTGGGCCAGCGGAGAGCCCCTCTCCCGGTATGGCCGGGGCCGCGCCAACGGACGTCAAGGGAACGACCTGCCCCTGCCAACGAAGCGAGAGCCCACTTGCACCGGAAGGCACCCCCGTCGTCAGGACGGGGACCGAGGCCGCCTCCAACCCCTCGGGAGGGTCGGTGAGGAGCGCGAGCTGCGGAGCGTCGGCCAGCGGCGAATCCGCAAGCAGTGCCTCGACGTCCGCGCTGTCGACCGCTACCACGCGGACCGCCAAGTCCACGCTGTCACCGAGCAGTTGCGTCCCCGTCGCGACGTGAGCCGCGGCCACGGCGTCGACTCCCGGTGCCCCCGCCAGAGTCTCGATCTCCGAGCTCAACCCGAGGTCGGAACTCGTCGCCGCCACCACGTCGGCACCCACGGACTGCCACGAGCCCGTGATCTCCCCGGACCGGACGGTGGCGTCGATGGCAAGGGCGGTCGTCACGAGGCTCGTGGCGAGCACGAAGGAGACCAGGGGAAGCCCCGCGATCCTCGTCCGGGAGGCCGCAAGCACCGGCGTGGCACCCCGGGCCCGTCCGGCGATGCGCCGCACCCACCGCACCGTTGGTGGGAGAACCCTCAACAACACGAGCGACACCGCGACGGACGCCAGCACCGGCGCGGCCAACACCACCAGATCGGCGCCGAGCGTGGCACCGGACGCTGTGACCCCCCGGGAACGCAAGGCAGCGAACGAGCCGACCGTCAGCACCAGCACCGCGACCTCAAGCGAAAGCCTTCTCGCGGCGGCCGAACGGATACCGGGGCGCAAATCGAGACGCCGTGCCGGTGGAGGGGCGGTTCGCCGCGACGCCGCCCACACCCCCGAAACCGGTCCCGCGAGGGCCGCGAGAATCAGAGGGGGTGCCACCCACGACCACGATGTTGGACCGGGAAGGACCGCTCGCGCCACGGCGAGGCCGATGCCACCCCCGAGCGCGGCAATCACCGCCGATTCAACGGCAAGTGCCGCACCGATCGCGGGCAGCGAGGCGCCATGCGCGCGGTGATGGGCGAGAACTGAGAAGCGACGCTGCGTCACGAGTCCCGCCGCCAGGAGTACGACCAGTAACGCGGTGGCGAGCACTCCCGCGAGGATGAGCGATCCCTGGGCGTTCGCCGAGTCGACGCGGGCGATGGCGGCATCGAGAACCGAGTCGAGTCGGGTTCTGACCGTCGTGCCGAGCCACGACGCACCGAGGTCGTCCGACCCGGCGGCGATTCGACGAATCGACGTGGCGGTCGCGGCCGCGTTGGACGCGTTGAGATCCTCGGGCTTGATCGTGAAGGTGTAGGTACGGGCGAGGGACCCTTTCTCGAGGGCGAGCCTCGCACAGGGAAGGGAGTCGGCCGAGAGCATCGCGGAGAGTTCGACCCGGGCGGCGAAACCGCTCACCACAACGGGCTCCACGAGGGTGGGGACAACGTCCCACTCCGGAGCATTGGCCTCGACGGGTCGGAAGACGCCCGAGACCATCAGCGAAACGGGGGGACCGTTGAGATCGCTGGCGTAGAACGTGTCCCCCACCTCCACGTCGAGCGCTTCCGCCACGTCCTCCGACAGTCCAACCTCCACGGGGAAGGTCAAGCCCGCGACCGCCGTGTCGAAGGCGTCCTCCGTTTCCTCGGGCGACTTTCCGTCAATCCATACGACGTCGGGGGGGCCGTCGGCATCGACGTACACGAGGCGGACATATCCAGGGCCGTCCTCCAGCATGTCGGTTCGAAGTTGTCGACTGTCGATCACCGTCACGGGGGGCGAAAAGACCTGCGGGAGGCCGGAGGCTAGATACTGCGCCACCCAGTGAGAGTCCTCGGCGGTGCCCGTCAAGAGCGGCCGCTCCACAGCCCAGTCTTCCCACAGGGGGACATTCGCAACGACATCCGCCCTCGCGGAGGGGTCCGCGACCGCCGTGCGAATCTCGTCGGTGGCGACCCGTTCGGCGGCGCGAGGGATGATCGCGGTAACGAAGGTCACCAGCGCGATGACGATCATCGCCACGCTCAGCGGCGCGGAGTCGGACCGCGCCTGCCGCACGGCGCTGCCGAACGGCACCGCACCCCCGAACCGTCGAGTGCGCGCCGGTTGTGGTGGGCGAGGAGAAGAAGCGCGGCTCATGAGACCTCTCCCATGCGGAGGCTCAGAATCGTCGCCCTCGCGACGAGCGAGCGAACGGCCGGAACGCCCGCGGCGAACCCCCCGACGAACAGGACCAGGAGTACCACCGCGAGAGAGCCCCCGTTCCAGGCGGCTACGACGGCGGGGACCGCCGCTCGGCCGCCCTCGCCCGTGACCATCGAGGGCCCAACCTGCCACGCGAGAAGCGCACCGAGGAGGCCACCGCCGAGGACGGCAATCCCCGTCACCACGGCGTGCTCCAAGTATCCGGTGGCAAGTACCGTCCGACGCGGCACACCAAGCCCGCGGAGCCTCGCCGCGGCGATAGCGCGCGATGGCGCGGAAGCCGCCGCCCGGGCGGCTGTCCCCGCCATAGAGAGGACAACGGCCGCGACAAGGAGGAGGGCGAGCGCGGAACGCAATCCCACACGGAGCGGACCCCCGAGTAACTGTTCCGCGTAGTGCTCCCTGGTCTCGACCGGAAGGATGCCTGCGGCCTCGATCGCGGCCTCCGACCCATCCCGAGGATCGGCCACCCACCAAGCGTCCGTAAGAGGCGTGAGGTCGCCTTGCGCGAGGCGCGCACGAGAGACGGCATCGACGTCAGCCACTAAGGCGGCTTCGCCCCCGGTACCGGGGGCATAGGGAACGGTCCCCTCCACCGTTACCGCGACCGATTGAGTCCCGACCCCCATCGACAGTTGATCTCCCGGCTGCAGGTCAAGCTCGCTCGCAAGGTCGTCCGTTACGAGGACCGGAACCGTCTTCGCTGGGGTGTAGCCCATGAACATCACGCGACCATCCGACCAACCGAGATTGAAGATCGACGCCCCGATTTGGCTCGTAATCGTCGTCCCTTCGTTGGCGATGGTGAGGGGCTTCACCGGCGACTCTTGACCGATCTCGATTGCCGTCCACGCACCGCTGGTCGGATCGGCTCCCACGACGTCGATCGTCACCAGAGTGGACATAAGGCCGTTGTACTCGGGTCGCAGTCCACCGACCACCGTGAGGCTCAGACGCAGGTCGATCGCGACGACGCTCCACTCCCCAGCGGGTAAAGGCTCCTGCCCCTCGGCCGGGATTGCCACGTCGTGAGGCTCGCCGTCCGCAAGTAGCGGCCACCCCTCGATCGCCGTCCGGGAGCCCCAAGCGTCCTCGACTACGACGGTGGGGGTGATGGTGAGTCGAGCGGGCACATCAACCTTGCCCACGGTCTGGGTGCCCTCGATGTCGCCTTGGATGACGACGTGGAGACTCGAGCTTTCGTCCGTGTGGACCGTCAGCGCGGCGACGGGATCGTCCGGCGCGAGTCCCTCGGTGAGGGCGGACCACGTCTGATCGCCCGGCAGTCGCCCTCGGATGACGGTGCTGGCGTTCCGGGTGTCGAGAGCGAGCAGGTCCGCACCCCCCGGGCGCGCACCGAGCGTGATCGCACGGGAACTGACGGGCATGACGGTCCCCCCCGTTGCCGCCGCGATTTCGGTCGCCATTCCGGGCGAGCCTGCCGCCCCCACGACGAGATCGGCACCCAAGGCAGCGTCGGCCTGATCCCGTTGCGACGTCTCCCAGGTCCCCAGGAACACCACGCCAAACGTCGCGGTTGCCGCAGCGAGCAAGACGAGAAACATCCCCGAGGTGGCGCGCCCCCGTGCGACCTGCCACCCCGAGAGCGCCAGCACCACACCCTTGTCGCGGCGGGCCCGAATCTCCGCGACCTTCGCGACTCCGGGAAGGATGCGCAGGGCCAACGCGGCTCCCGCGACGATGCACAGAACGGGGGCGACGACGAGGATCGGGTCGATCGAACCCGTACCGACTCCGTGCGCGCGAACCTGAAGGAAACCCAGCACCGCAACACCCACGAGGAGAAGGTCCGCACCCGATCGGGCCACCGCGCCGATCAGTCGCCGCTGGCCTCGAACGACGCGACCCCGCATCGCGACCACCACCACCGCGGCGGCGGGTGTGAACGACCCCACGGCGACGGCCACGACGAGAATCCCGGTCACGCCAGGCGAGTCACCGACGGTGGCTCCGCTCCACGCGGAGGCGAGTGGTGGTAAGGCGGCAAGGGCCCGATAGGCGAGGAGGGAGAGCGGCACGGCGAGCGCCGTGGCGATCGCGGCGAGGGCCACGCTCTCGATGGCCGCGCGCCCGACGAGTTGCGCCCTGCTCGCCCCGCGATCCGCATAGAGCGCGGCCTCGGGGGACCGGCGCTGAACGAGCAGACTACCAACGAGACCCAGCGTCGCCGCCCCGAGCGCGAACACCAGAAGCAGCACCGTCGCGAGGATGCTCGCCGTGGTCGCCTGATCCGCGTGGGTGTCGGACACCATCTGCGCGAGGCCGGAACGGACCGCCATCGACTCCCCGCGCGCGCCCAACTGCCCAACCAGGGTGGTGGAGAGTCCATCGACGGCATTCACGACGCGGGTGAGCTCCTGGGGGTCTCCCGCGAGGTCGGGGTCGATCACGATGCTCACGCGACCAACGGCGCTATCCGCATCGATGAGGGTGCCGGGCGAGACGAGGAAGGGCCCGAAGGCGGGGAGCCGATCCACGTTGGGGTTGATCCCCACCCCGCCCAGCACATCCCGATCCCAGTCGCTGGATCCGTCGACAGCAACGAGACCCACCACGACGACATCGACGCCCTCAGGGGGTGCCTCGTCGGCGTGAACGGGGGTCACCGTCATCCTCAGTTGGCTCCCGAGGTCGAGTCCGAGTGCCGCCGCGACGTTCGCCGGAATCGCGACCTCCGTCGGTTCGCCCGTCGCGGTCGATTCCGGCCATCTCCCCGCCGTGATGTCCGCATGATGGGCCGCGGAGTCCGCGTCGAGAAGGTAACCCCGCCCCACATCCTGGCCCGGAAGGTACATCAGGGGCGACGCCGCCCACACGGAGGCGGTCGAGGCGTACGGAAGCACCGCATCGCGCATCGTCTCGGTCACTCCAGCGAGCAGCGCTTGCGTGTCCTCGGGAGCGCCTTCCTCGGGGCGCTCGATCGTCATGGTCGCGGTCACCAGATCGGCGCTCCCGCTCCCCTCGGTCCCATCCGCTTGGGCGATAGCGGCAGAGAGGGCCCGATGCTGCCCCGTGGTCAGCAGAAGCGTCCCCACCCCAACGAAGGTGGCGCAGACGACCAGCGTTGCGAGTACCGCCACCAGCAGCGGCCATTGGTCGACGGCGCGCCGTGCGAGCGGTGCGCCGGCTCGGGGCCGGCGCTTAGGCATCGACGAGCCGACCGTCGACGATCCGAATGGTTCGATCGGCGAGCGCGATCATCACCGGGTCGTGCGTCGAGACGATCGCCGTCATGCCCTCCGCCTCGACGACACCCCTGATGAGCGCCATGACGGCGAGCCCCGACTCGGTGTCCAGTTGACCCGTGGGCTCGTCGGCGATGAGCAGTTTCGGCGATCCCGCGAGCGCACGTGCGATGGCAACGCGCTGCATCTGACCTCCGGACATCTCGTCGGGGCGATGCTCACCGTGGCTCCCGAGGCCAACGAGGTCGAGGAGAAGCGCGACGCGCCGTTCGCGATCGGCGGCGGGAAGGCGACGAAGACGGAGGGGCAGGCCAACGTTCTCCGCGGCCGACAGTTCATTGATCAACCCGAAGTTCTGGAAGATGAACGCGACGAGGTCGCGACGCATCCGTTCCAACCCATCGTCGTCCATCGTGGTGACCGCTTGACCCGCGACGATGACCTCTCCGTCGTTGGGCCGGTCGATTCCTCCGACGATGTTGAGCAGCGTGGTCTTGCCCGCCCCGGACCGTCCCACGAGCGCGACGAGCTCGCCTGGAGCGACCTCGAACGAGACGTCCTGGAGTGCGTGAACGGCTGTGCGTCCCGAGCCGTAGGTGCGGTGAACCCCCCGGACGTCGACCATGGGGGTCGCTCGTGTCGCCTTCCTCGCTGCGGAAGGGGCCGCCTTCGCGCTCATCGTGAACCGTCCGGCCATAGGGCGACGTGATCCGCCTCAAGCGCTAGGCGAACCCTTCGGGTGAGGGCGAGGGCGTCGCGATACTCGCGGGGGATCTGGATGCGTCCGGCACGGTCCATCACCGCGTACTCCTCGGCAATTACTTCCGACCCGCCGTCGGCCGCCGTTTCCGTGCGCCGGAGCACCTCGGAACTCGTCCGACCGTCCCGAATCGCAACCGTCCGCTCCACCTGTCCGCTCACGGCGGGATCGTGGGTCACCACCACGACGGTCACGCCGGCGTCGCGGTTGGCGGCCCGGATCGCGTCGAAGACCTCCCGGGCCGTCGCCGTGTCGAGCTCCCCCGTCGGCTCGTCGGCTAGCAGGAGCCGCGGCCCGTTCGCGAGCGCGACGGATATCGCGACCCGCTGCTGCTCGCCTCCCGACATCTCGCCTGGCAGCCGGTCGGCGCAATGCCCGACGCCAGTCAGTTCCAGGAGTTCGGCGATCCGCGCGGAACGCCCACGCCGCGGATGGCCCGCGAGAGCGAGCGGGAGGCCCACGTTTGCCGCGCCGGTGAGGTAGGGGATGAGGTTGCTTGCCGTCTGTTGGCGCACAAAGCCGACGACCTTCCGCCGGTACTCCACGCGATCCGACCGGGTCATGTCCGACAACTGCCATCCGTCGACGCGTACGCTTCCCGCCGAGGGTTCGTCCGCCCCCGCAAGGACGGACATCAGCGTGGATTTACCCGATCCCGATGGCCCGATGACGGCGATCATCTCGCCCTCGTCGACCAGAAGGTCGAGGCCCTGCAGCGCCTGGACCTCGATTGCCCCATGTTGGAAGATCCGGACGACGTTGTCGCACACGACGAGTGCGTGATGGCTGACGTCCGTCGACCGTTCAGCTAGTGTCGCCGACACCCCTCTCCCTTCGCCATGGGGCGCGCGAACTAGCCTGGTGCGGCCCGAAGATGAGCCCCCCGTTGGGCCGATGTGCCATACGTTAGCGGAAATCGCGCCAGCCTGGAAGGTTAAGCGCGAAGCGTTTCCCTGAGCGCGAAGGTCCTCGAGCCGCTTACTCGCCGGGGTACTTCAGCCCGATCTGGTGCCGCACCTCGTCGAGGGTGGCCAACACCTCAAGCGTTGCCTCGGGGGTCATCGCGGGACTTTCCTTCTCCCCCGCGGTGATACGACGGGCCGCCTCGGCGGCCTCGTACGCGTACCCGTTCTCGACTCCCTTGTACGGAAATTCCTTCTTGCCGGTTCCCGTGTAGACGCGGAACGACGATTCGCGATAGAACGGTCCCGAGATCTCGATCCGCCCCTCGGTACCGGAAATCGCCGCAATCGTCGGCGTCAGCGCCCACAGCGTCGTCTGAAGGGACGCCTGAGTCTGGTCGCCGTAGTTGAGGATCATGCTGACCTGGCCGTCGACATTCGTCTGGGTCTTTTGGCCAACCGCGGTGATACTCGTCGGAACGCCTAGGATGTCGTGGGCAAACGAGACGGGATAGACACCAAGGTCGAGGAGTGCGCCTCCCGCAAGGGAGGGCTCCCACCAGCGGCTTCCGGGAACGAATGGGAACGCCTGACCATGGTCGGCGGTGAGCGCGACGATCGTACCGATCTCGCCGTCCGCGATCACCTTCTTGAGGGCCACCACGTGGGGCAGGAAGCGCGTCCACATCGCCTCCATCACGAACACGTTCGCGGCGCGAGCGGCGTCGATCAGGGTACGAGCCTCGGCCGCGTTCCGGCACATGGGCTTCTCGACCAGCACATTCTTCCCCGCGGCGATCGCCTCGAGTGCGTTCGCTAGGTGATCGCTGTGGGGGCTTGCGACATGCACGATGTCGACGTCCGGGTCGGCGACGAGTTCGGCGACCGAACCGTAGGCCTTGGCGACCGAGTGGCTCGAGGCGAAGGCCTGCGCCTTCTCCAGCGAACGGGAGCAGGCGGCGTGGACGGTGGACTCCGTGAATCCGTTTACCGCATTGGCGAACTGGTCGGCCATCCAGCCGACGCCGATGATGCCCCAGCGAATCGATGGGGCGGTCCTGGGGTGCGGGGCTTCTACAGGTGAGGGTACGGTCATATCACTACGATAGCCCGTCGGGGTTCCACACGGCACGGAGTCCCGGGGCAGTCACGAGGATCGTGAAAATGTTGGAGACCAAGGGTTTCGCGGAGCGCCAAGCGAGCGCGCACCGAGGTGTTGAACCGTATCAGCCACGACAACTAACCCCACCCCAACGAAACGAGCGACCGTGCAGACCATGATGACGGGAATGAGCGAATACGACCGCTTCGGCCCCTGGATCGACGAGGTGACTACCCCCGAAGAGGTACCGCCGCTGTATCGCGACTATCCGCTCGACCTTGAGCGGGCACGGCTCGTTCTCAAGGTGCCTCGCAACATTGCGCGTCGAAACGCCACCCCCGATATGGACCTCTACGATCACCTGCTCCTCCTTGACGAGGTGGGCCTCACGGTCCTGAGCCGTCGCCTCACCACGGGCTCAAGGCGGAGGACCGTCGCTCGCGGCTATGACGTCACCGCGGTGTCGTATGCGCAGGTGACCGCTGTGCTCGACACCGCGCACCTCCTCGATGGCAGGCTCACCGTCTTCACGCAGGCGGGAGAGGCCCTCTCGGTTCACTACAACGGCTCGGCGAGGACGAACGTCACCCGATTGGTCTCCGCGATCCGAGAGGCGTGTACGGTGAACCCTCCCAGTGCGGTAGGGCGGGCGCTCCTCGAATCCGCCGCCCGCACCGCGGCTCCCCCCGCCCTTGACCCCGGAATCGACGACATCGTCTTCGTCAACGACTTCGACGAACTCGCGCGCGATCACCCCGGACTGACCGCTTGGACCTGTCACGGCCGCGCGCCAGCGCTCCCCCGCGGCGGAGGCTGGGCGGGTGTTCTCCGGAAGGTTATCCACCTCCTCTCACCCGTGACACTCCATGGGGCGATCGTGGCGGGAGACCTCACCACCATCGAAATCGTGGGTAGGCGGGAGTGGCTCCTCCCCACCCGGAGAGCCAACTACTCTCAGTCCCGCCTCGTACTGCCTCTCGGCGCCCTCGAGCGGCTCGAGGTCACCCCCCACGAGCGCTACATCGGGGTGAGCGTCGTGCGGTTCGGTGTGGGTGCCGCCAGCGTCGAGATCGCCGTCCCGGAGGATTCGGTCGCGTGCCGGCTCTTCACGGGTGCGCTCCCCAAGCGAGTGGGCGCGGCCCGACCGGCCCTCGGCACACACGGCAAGGCACACCCCGCGATGCCAGCGTGACACGGGGCACGATCGAGGCGGTTCAGCAGGT
This sequence comes from uncultured Demequinaceae bacterium, assembly GCA_964564915.1. Classification (GTDB taxonomy): domain Bacteria; phylum Actinomycetota; class Actinomycetes; order Actinomycetales; family Demequinaceae; genus JAFGBM01. The sequence goes on from CAZMCU010000026.1 coordinate 10,096, forward strand.
CAATCCCGATGCCGGGAGGATGTCGTTGACGAAGTATCCGTCGACCGCATTCACGATGCACTGGTTGGATCGGCCGTACGCCGTGTGGCCCTCGCCCACGTAGGTGATGAGGGTGGCGTTGGGGAACTGCGCGGCAAGCGACACCGTTCCCTCGTAGGGGGTCGCGGGGTCACCCGTGGTCCCGAGGAAGAGGAAGGGCGCGGCGCTCGCTCCGGCGGTGACGTCCAGTACGGGGTCCTTGGCTGTCCAGGGCCATCCTTCGCACCCCGGCCCCGCCCCGAACCACCACCCGAGCGTCGGAGAAGCGTCCTCCGCCCGGCGCTGGAAGTCACGGAACTCCGCGATCGTTTGGAGGGGCTCCGCGGGCGTGTCGAGGCAGGAGATGGCGCCGAACGCCTCGTTGGCGTTGGTGAAGTAGTGGCCATCAGAATCGCGGTCGAGGTACCAGTTGGCGAGTTCGAGGAACGTGCGGCCCGTGCCACGCTCGACAACCTCTTCGAATGCGCTACTCAGATACGACCAACTTCCCTCGTCGTACAGGGTCACCACGATCCCGTAGACGAGAAGCGTCCCGTTGACGTTTTCGCTGTCGGTGGGGATGCCCTTGTCCCGAGCCTCCGCCAGCATGTCCTGGATGGTGCGCTTCGCCAGGTCGGCGTCGCGAGGCAAGGGGCATCGGGACTTGCCGATGCAGTCGGCGATGTACGCGTCGAGTGCGTGCTCGAAGCCGGAGGCCTGGTCAAGGGACTTCTGGTCGGTCGGCAGGAGGAAGTCCTCCGCGCCGTCCAGGACGACGTGGCCGACGTTCTCCGGGTAGAGGGTGACGTACGTCGCGCCCAATTGGGAACCGTAGGAGTAGCCGAGGTAGTTGAGTGTCGAGTCCCCGACGACGGCCCGGATGACGTCCATGTCCCGCGCCGCGCTCGTCGTGTCCACGTTCTCCACGAGCGGGCCGGTCAACTCCCGGCACCGCTCGGCGAAGTCCACGTTCCGTTGGCGGGCGGCGTCTAGCTGGGCTTGCGTCTCCACGACGTCATCGTCGAGGAAGTAATCGTTGAGCTCGGCGTCGGTGCCGCAATTGACGGGAGTCGACTGGCCCACACCCCGGGGGTCGAAACCGATGACGTCGTAGTGGTCAAGGAGCTCGTCCCCCGCAAACGTCGTGAACCCGTAGTCGAGGTTGCCGACGAAGTCGAGCCCCGATCCCCCCGGCCCACCGGGGTTGACCAGGAGCGAACCGAGTCGCTCCCCCGGCACCCTGGCCGACACCCTGTTGATCACCAAGCCGACGGTCTGACCCCCGGGATCGCTCCAATCGAGTGGCACCTGGATCGTTGCGCACTCGACGTCGCCACACGGTGACCATGCGGGGACCTGCGTGTAGACCGACAGAAGCGTGGGGTCACCGCTCCACGACGGGGCGGGGTGCCCCCCGGGCCACGGCGTCGAGTCGTCGGGGGAGACCTGGTCGAGCGACGGGAGGCACGCGGTCAAGAGCAGCGTGCCGGTTAACGTAGCGGCGAGCGCCGCGCGGCGGGAGACGTTCATGGCCTCACGCTACCCGAGTCGGGCGCGCTCGGGGCGAAGCGCGATCGCCATCGCTTCGAGAGCAAGAAGGGGCGCGACGTTTCCGGCGAGGCGCTCGCGGGCGATACCGATGGCATCCATCCTGGCGAGGGTCTCCGCGAGGGTCGATCCCGAGGCGAGGGCGGCGACCTCGGCGCCGTGCGCTTCGTTCACGAGCCCCACCGAGGCGCCGGCTTGGGTCACCGCGACGTCGCGGTACAGGGAGAGCAGGTCCAGCAGCGCCCGGTCGAGCACATCCCTTTTGGCGCGGGTTGCCCTGCGCTTCTGCTCCTCCTCCAGCTGCCGAACCTGGGCGCGCAGGGCCGGGGGCAGTCGCTCCCCCTCTCCCACGCCGAGGGACACGTACAACTCGTCCAACTCCGCCGCGTCTCGCTCTTCCGTGGCGGCCTTGGCGTCGTCGTCGGCTATCGACACCAGGTCGTTTGCCGCCAATACCGCGTCGCCGACCCCACGAATGTCGCTGGCAAGAGCGAGCACCTTCTCCCGCCTCGCTCGAGCCGCCGGATCCGACGCGAGTCGCCGCGCCACCCCGATGTGGCACTGGGCGGCGAGGGCGCACTCCCGGGCGAGGCCGGGTTCGATGCCGTCCCTCTCGACCAAGAGACGCGTCACCACTTCGGTGTCGGGTATCCGCAGCGTGACGACGCGACACCGGGAGCGGACGGTGGTGGTGACGTCGTGGAGGCTCGGGGCGCACAGGATCCACACGGTGCGCGAGGGGGGTTCCTCGATGGCCTTGAGGAGCACGTTCGAGGTTCGCTCGGTCATGCGATCGGCATCCTCGACGACGATGACGCGCCACCGGCCCCCGCTCGGCGCCGTCTGGGCGACCGTCACGAGGTGACGAACCTCCTCGACCGAAATGGTCACCTTCTCCGTCTGGATGAGCGTGACGTCGGGATGCCCTCCGGCGAGAGTCGTTCGACACGCGTGGCATTCCCCGCATCCGGCGTTCTCACACTGGAGGGCGGCGGCGAAGGCGCGCGCCGCGATCGACCGTCCCGAGCCGGGAGGGCCCGTGATGAGCCACGCCTGGGTCATGGCCGCGTCCGAGGTCGAGGCCGCGATCAAAGGGGCGAGGGCGTCCCCCTGCCCGACCACCGTGTCCCAGACCGTCATCCCACGCGACCCGATCAACCGAGTAGGGCGGTGACGGCCGCGCGAACCGCCGCGGCGACTTGGTCGACGGTGCGCGTCGCGTCGACCACCACGTAACGGGTGGGGTCCCGGTGTGCCCGCTCAAGGAATCCTTGCCGCAGGTCGTCCGCTTGCGCGTCCGTCTCGCGTTCGATCCGGTCGGGGTCATGCACGATGCGCCGGGCGTCAACCGGGGCGTCTAAGACGATCGTCAGCGTCGGAACGAGCCCCTCCGTCGCCCACTTCGACAAACGCGCCACCTCATCCCCGAGCCCCCGTACGCCCCCCTGGTAGACGATCGACGAGTCGACGTACCGGTCTTGGACCACGACGTCGCCCCGCTCCAGCGCGGGCCGCACGACGGTCGCCACGTGTTGGGCCCGATCGGCGGCGTAGAGGAGGGCCTCCGCCCTGTTGTCGACCTCGCCATCCCCTCCATCCTGGAGGAGTTCGCGAATCCGCTTCCCCAGGTCGGTTCCCCCGGGTTCCCTCGTCTCGACGACGGTCCGTCCACCCCCCTCGGGCGATCGCAGCCACCGCGCGAGAAGACTCGTCTGAGTGGATTTCCCGACGCCGTCGCCGCCTTCGAACACCAGGAAGACCCCGCGCTCGCCCATGCGACTACCGTACCTCCGCGGGCAGACGCTTGACCCAGACGAAGAACAGGACGACGGCGAGGCCCTCGATCGTCGCAACGACGGCGATGAGGAGGGGAAGTGACGTCTGGTAGAGCGCCCCCGTCATGACACCACCGACGAGCGCGGCCAGACCCAGTGCCGTCGCAAAGTAGCCGTACGCCGTTCCCCTCCGTTCCACGGGGATGAGGTCGGCCACCGCGGCGCGTAAAACCGACTCTTGGACACCCAGGACGACCGCCCAGATGAGGATGCCCATCACCGCCGTCGCGACGTGCCCCGAGAACGCGAAAACGGGAACCGCGGCCGAGAGGAACGGGACGACGAGGAGGACCCTGCGGCCGACCTTGTCGAATAGTGCACCGACGGCGAGAGCCGCGAGACCATCCACCGCCATAGCCCCCGCGTAGATGACGGGGACGATCGCGGTCGCGACAAGATTCTCTTTGACCAGGTGATACGACAGCACACCGAACGTCGAGTATCCGATCGTCGTGAGGGAGACGAACGCGAGGTACCACCAATAGGGGCGACCGAGGGCGAGGCGGTTGCGCCTCTTGGCCTTTCGCCCGACCGGAGCGGGAGCCGGAGTGACGACGGCAGCCGACGGCTCATAGACCGACGGGTCGGGCACGTTCCTCCTCAACCACAACAGGAGGACGATCACCCCGAGCCCGGGAACGGCGAGCATCGCAAAGGTCGGCGCGTAATGTCCGGTTAAGGCGAACATCCCGGCGACCGCGAGGGGACCGACGACGGCACCAAACTGGTCGAGCGCCTCGTGAACGGCGAAACCCTTTCCCCTCCCGATAGCCGACGTCGCGTGGGAGAGCATGACGTCCTTCGCGGGTCGTCGCAGAGCCTTCCCCGCACGCTCGGCCAGGATGAGTCCAGTGACGATCCACAGGATCGATGTGAGGCCCAAGAGCGGCACGGAGATCGCGGTCAGGAAGTACCCGCCGAGGGCGAGGCCCCAGTACGCGCGGGTCTTGTCGGCCAGCGGGCCGGAGACGAGCCTTCCCGATTGCCCAATCGCCTCCCCGACACCGGTGATGGCGCCGACGAGCGTTGCGGACGCCCCCAACGACGCGAGGTACGGCCCCGTGATGGACCGCGCACCCTCGTAGGTGATGTCGGCGAACATGCTCGCGACGCCGAACCACAGGACGAACTTCCATGGTCTCCAGGGGGTGTGGGGCATCAGGAGAATCCTCCTCCGATCGCGTAGCCGAGGGCCGCGGCGGCAAGCCCGGCACCTAGGGATACCACAATGTTGGCACTCGCCAACAGCAACGCCCGATTCTGAAGGAGTCGATGCGTCTCGTATCCGAACGTCGAGTACGTCGTCAGCGCCCCGCACAACCCCGTCCCGGCGACGGCCATCACGGTCGGCGACGCATGAGCCCCGACGATCACCCCCAAGACGAACGACCCCACGACGTTCACGATGAGGGTTCCCAGGGGGAAAACGGAGTCGCGCTTCGTCTGCACCACGCGGTTGGTGAAGTAGCGGGCGGGCGCGCCGATGGCACCGCCCGCGAGGACGAGGATCAGGGTCACGACCCCGCCTTGGGGGAACGGCCAACGTATCGGGCTACCTCGACGGCGTCGAGGATCACCAGTCCCTCGGTGATGAGTTCGTCAAGCTCGGGGAGGAACGCGCGGATCTTCGCCTCTTCGTCGACGATGATGATGGCGACGGGCAGGTCCTCGGAAAGCGAGAGGAGTCGCGTCGTGTGAATGTGGTTGCTCTTGCCGAATCCCTCGATCCCTCGGAGCACGCTCGCACCCGCGAGTCCGGCGGCATGGGCGCGATGCACGATCTCGGTGTAGAGCGGGTGATGGTGCCACTGTTCGCTCTCGCCGAGGAAGACCGAGAGGCGAAGAGCGGGTCCGGTGATGGTCATGACTGCCTCCTATGGGAGCGGCGCGCGGCGATCGCGAGCGTGCCGGTGGTGAGGTACGCGCCGACGGCAACGGCGACAACGGCGACGAACGGGGTAGAGAAGAGATAGGCGATGGCGAGTCGCGGGTCGGTACCCACGAGAAGGCGCGCTTGGACGGCGAAGGTCGAGAACGTCGTGAACCCTCCAAGGATGCCGATCGCGATGAAGGGTCGGACCAACACGCGCCCGCGGATCGCCTCGTCAAGAAGCACGATGAGGATGCCGAGGGCAAGGCAACCGACGGCGTTGACCGCGAAGGTGGACCACGGGAATCCCCGATCGGTCGCTTTCCATTCTTCCGCGATCGACCACCGCAATCCCGCGCCGAGCGCGCCGCCAGCCGCGATGACCAGGCCGACGCGGATGTCACGCACCCGTGCGGAGGTCAAGGAAGGAAGCACGCCCATGATGACCCCAAACTACCGGCCCTCGTGGGCCTCTGATCGCCGCGTCACTTCCGCTACCGCTACTCCGTCTTGGGCGCGGCCTTCTTGGCGGCGGGCTTCTTCGTCGTTGGCTTCTTTCCGGTGGACTTCCGAGCGGAAGCCTTCCTCTTCACCGGACCGCGGGCGCGCTTGTCGGCAAGCAACTCGACCGCTCGTTCGTGCGTCATTCCCTCGACCGTTTCGCCACGGGGGATGGTCACGTTCGTCTCTCCGTCGGTGATGTACTCCCCGAAGCGCCCGTCCTTGATGACGATGGCCTTCTCGTTCGTCGGATCCACACCGAGCTCCTTGAGCGGTGGGCTCGAGGGACGCCCCCGGCCCCGCTTGGGCTCGGCATAGATCGCGAGCGCGGCCTCGAGACCTAAGGTGAGGAGTTGCTCCTCCGACTCCAGCGAGCGCGAGTCGGTCCCCTTCTTCAGGTAGGGACCAAACCGGCCATTCTGGGCCGTGATCTCCACACCATCCGCGGGATCCACCCCCACCACACGAGGAAGCGACAGCAACGTCAAGGCCTCCTCAAACGTCACCGTCTCCGGGGTCATCGTCTTGAACAGCGAAGCGGTCTTGGGTTTGGCCTTGCTTTCCGGAGGGAGCACCTCGGTGACGTACGGTCCGAAGCGTCCGGCCTTTGCCACGATGGTGTGGCCGGTCTCCGGGTGGATGCCCAGGACCCGATCCTCTCCGCCTTGGTGCTGGAACAGTTCCCGCGCCTTCTCCACGGTGAGTTCATCCGGGGCAACCTCGGCGGGTACGGACGCGCGTTCCGTCACGCCGTCGAGCACGCGCTCGACGTACGGACCGAACTTCCCAACCCTCAGGTCGATCCCCTCCCCAATCGCGAACGTGTTAACGGCCTTCGCGTCGATCGACCCCAAGGCGTCGACGAGGTGCTTGAGCCCCTCCTGACGTCCGTGCTCAACGGATCCGGTTCCCAGGTAGAAGCGGGAAAGCCAGTCGACCTTGTTGACCTCCCCCGCGGCAATTCGGTCGAGGCCCAGTTCCATGTCCGCCGTGAAGTCGTAGTCGATGAGCCAGTCGAAGTGCTTCTCGAGCAGGCCGACGATGGAGAACGCGATCCACGTGGGGACGAGCGCCTGCTTGTCGATACGCACGTAACCCCGCGCGATGATGAGGTCCACCGTTGCGGCGTACGTCGACGGTCGGCCGAACTTGCGATCCTCCAGTTCCTTGATCATCGAGCCCTGGGTGAAACGCGGCGGCGGCGAGGTGCGGTGGCCAAGGGGTTCGAGGTCGTTGGTACGGACTGCCTGGCCGGTCTCCAGGTGGGGCAGGCGAGCCTCCTCGTCGTCGGTGACAACCTGCTGCTCCTCTTCCTCATAGCGCGGGCGCTCACGCGATTCCTCGTACGCCGCCAGGAAGCCGGGGAACGTGATGACGGTGCCGGAGGCGCTGAACTCGACGGAGCGACCCGCGTCGGTCGACGCGCCGATTCGAACGGTCGACGTGGTGCCCTTGGCGTCCTTCATTTGGCTCGCGACCGTGCGCTTCCAGATGAGGTCGTAGAGTTTCCATTCCTCGCCCCGAAGCTCTCCTTGAAGCGAGGCTGGGGTACGGAAATGGTCGCCCGAGGGCCGGATCGCCTCGTGCGCTTCCTGGGCGTTGGAGTCCTGGGACACGTAAGCGCGCGGGGCGTCCGCAACGGAATCCGCCCCGTAGAGTTCCGCCGCCTGGGCCCGCGCCGCGCGCAACGCTTCGCCCGACAGGGTCGGGGAGTCGGTCCGCATATACGTGATGTAGCCGCGCTCGTAGAGGCCCTGCGCGACGCGCATCGCCTCGCGTGCGCCGAGACGAAGCTTCCTGCTTGCCTCTTGGATCAGGGTGGACGTGATGAAGGGGGGCGACGGCCTGCGGGTATACGGCTTCGACTCCACCGAGGCCACCCGGAACTCGGAGGAGACGAGGCCGACGGTCAACTCCTTGGCCACATCCGCGGTGACGTGAACGGTCCCGGAACCCTTGAGTTCCCCCGTATCGCCGAAGTCACGGCCAACCGCCACCCTCGATCCATCGATCGAAACGAGACGCGCGTTGAAGGTGCGTCCAGCGTCCGGTCCCGCGAGCGCCTCGAACACGGCCCTGACGTCCCAGTACTCCGCCGAGACGAACGCCATGCGTTCCCGTTCGCGGTCGACGACGAGGCGCAACGCGATCGACTGCACCCTCCCGGCCGACAGCCCGGGAGCGACCTTGCGCCACAAGACGGGAGAAACCTCGTAGCCGTAGAGGCGGTCGAGCACGCGTCGAGCCTCTTGCGCCTCGACCAGCTCCATGTCGACCTCGCGGGGATGCTCCAGCGCACGCTGGATCCCTTCGGGCGTGATCTCGTGGAAGGCAAGCCTCTTGACCGGCACCTTGGGCTTGAGCACCTCGAGCAGGTGCCACGCGATCGCCTCCCCCTCGCGGTCTTCGTCGGTTGCGAGCAGGACCTCGGAGGCCTCCTTGAGGTGGGCCTTGATGTCGGCGACGACGCGCTTCTTCTCCGGCGGGACCACATAGTACGGCTCGAATCCGTCTTCGATGTCGACGGCAAACTTGCCGAGCGACCCCGCGCGCTTGTCCGCGGGCATCTCGGACGGCTGGGGTAGGTCGCGGATGTGGCCGACGGACGAGACGACGTCGTAGTCCGCGCCAAGGAGCCCGCCGATGGTGCGGGACTTGGTGGGCGACTCGACAATGACGAGCGTTCGACCCGTGGTCATTCCTCCTGCTTTCCCTGCAAAGACGCTTGAGCGTCGCGCGCAGAATACCGCGCACCACTGTAAAGCGCTAAACGGGCCGTGTGGACAACGACGCGACTATGCCGCGCTCGCGTTGCCCCCGATGTGCCGGTCGTCGCGTTGCGAAAGGGCCTCCCGAATGCCGGGGGCGGACTCGGACGTCGTCAGGTTGACCCGGCGCTCGATCCCGGGAAGCGCATCCTCCGGAACCACGTCGGACAACCGACGATCGCCCAACTTCGCGACGAATTCGGGCCGGGCGCCCTGCGCCCTCGCCTCTTGGAGCACGGGGGACGTGGTTCCTCTGCGGGCGAGTTCCGCGACGATCTCCTCGACATCCGGAAGGGTCAACACGGTCGGGTCGACGGTAATCCGGACCTCGTAGTCAACCCCGGAAGCTATGAGGACGTCAAGCGATGCCCACGCCCGTTCGCCTCCCCTCCTCGACCCCGTGACCTCCGGGTATCGGGAGAGGGGCGCCTTGATGTCGAGCCCGACCCAGGCGAGGTTGGGAAGCAATTCGGCGAGCCGATCGGGATAGGCGCCGTTGGTGTGAAGGACCGCGCCGAAACCCATGCCCTTCACCTCCACCACGGCATCGACGATCTCGGGTTGAAGCGTCGGTTCTCCCCCGGAAAAGACGACCCCATCCAGGAGCCCCACCCTCTTCTCCAGGGTTTCGCGCACGTGACCCCATGGGACGACCCCGGGTCCCGATTCGATGAGGTCGGGATTCTGGCAGTATCCGCAGTTCCACGGGCAACCCTGAAGGAACACGACGGCGGACAACTTCCCCGGCCAGTCGATGGCGGAGAAGGGCACAAACCCCGCGATCTCGAGGTCGTCCGCGCTCACGGTCGTTTCCCGGTCACGAGGAAGACAGGGCGTGCTCGCGGAAGTGGACCCGCTCCGCGTGCTCGCCCTTCTTGCCAATGTTGAACGACGCGACGGGACGGTGGTAGCCCATGACCCTGGTCCACACCTCACACGACTGCGGCTCCCGGTCGGGGAACTCCAGTGCGCAGAGCGGGCACGTCTCGTGCTCGCCCTCGAGGTACCCGTGGAACGGGCAGATGGAGAACGTCGGCGTGATGGTGATGTACGGCAGGTGCGCGTTCTCCAGAGTGCGCTTGACGAGTTGCTTGCACGCCTCGGCGTTCGAGACCCGCTCCCGCATGTACAGGTGCAGCACGGTGCCGCCCGTGTACTTGGACTGCAGGTCGCTCTGGCGGTGGATCGCCTCGAACGGGTCGTCGGTGAATCCGACGGGCAGTTGCGACGAGTTGGTGTAGTACGGCTGCTCCGGGGTTCCCGCCTGGATGATGTCGGGGAACTCCTTGCGGTCCACCTTGGCGAAGCGGTACGTGGTGCCTTCGGCGGGGGTCGCCTCGAGGTTGTAGAGGTGGCCGGTCTTCTCCTGGAACTGGACCATGCGCTCGCGCACGTAGTCGAGGAGTTCGGCCGCCATCGCCTCGCCCTCGGGCGTCGTGATGTCGTGCTCGTCGCCCGTGAAGTTCCGGATCATCTCGTTGACGCCGTTGACGCCGATGGTGGAGAAGTGGTTGCGAAGCGTCCCGAGGTAGCGCTTGGTGTACGGGAACAGCCCGTCGTCGATCGCCTCCTGGATTACCTCGCGCTTCTTCTCGAGCGTCCCGCAGGCCAGGTCGAGCAGGCGGTCGAGCTCGCGGTACATCCCGTCGTGGTCGCCGGCGAAGCGGTATCCCAGGCGGGCGGTGTTGATGGTGACGACGCCGACCGAGCCGGTCTGCTCCGCGGAACCGAAGAGCCCGTTTCCGCGCTTGAGGAGCTCGCGCAGGTCGAGCTGGAGGCGGCAGCACATCGACCGAACCATGTGGGGCTCGAGGTCGGAGCTGATGAAGTTCTGGAAGTAGGGAAGCCCGTACTTGGCGGTCATCTCGAAGAGCGTCTGGGCGTTCGGGCTATCCCAGTCGAAGTCCTTGGTGATGTTGTACGTCGGGATCGGGAACGTGAAGACGCGGCCCGCGGCGTCGCCCGTCGTCATGACGTCGATGTACGCCCGGTTGATCATGTCCATCTCGGCCTGGAGCTCGCCGTAGGTGAAGGGCATCTCCTTGCCAGCGATGAAGGGGTTCTGGTCCTTGAGGTCGGCCGGGCACATCCAGTCGAACGTGAGGTTGGTGAAGGGCGTCTGGGTGCCCCACCGCGACGGGACGTTGAGGTTGTAGATGAGCTCCTGGATGCCCTGGCGCACCTGCTTGTACGTGAGGTTCTCGTACCGGATGAAGGGCGCCATGTAGGTGTCGAAGGACGAGAACGCTTGCGCACCGGCCCACTCGTTCTGGAGGGTGCCGAGGAAGTTGACGATCTGACCGACGGCGGAGGAGAAGTGCTTGGCGGGGCTCGCCTCGACCTTGCCGGGGACACCGTTGAAGCCTTCGGCGAGGAGGGAGCGGAGCGACCACCCCGCGCAGTAGCCGGAGAACATGTCGAGGTCGTGGATGTGGAAGTCGCCCTTGCGGTGCGCCTCGCCCGCGTCCGGCTCGTACACGTGGCTGAGCCAGTAGTTGGCGATGACCTTGCCCGCCGTGTTGAGAATGAGCCCGCCTAGGGAGTACCCCTGGTTCGCGTTGGCGTTGACGCGCCAGTCGCTCCGGTCGAGGTACTCCTGGACGGACTTCTCGACCTCGATGACGGGTTTGACGTGCTCGACGGCGGCGATGGTCATTTCGGGCCCCTTTACTGAGGATCTCGGTGCGGCGGGTGTTCTTCGTGCCACTAGATGTTGTGGCAACACTTTACAGAACGTCTATATATTGTGTCCACCCTTCTCGGCGTGTCGCCGATTAGGACCGAAGTCCCACGAGGGGTCGGGGGGAGAATTCTGTGGTCCAAAGGGTCATAATCCGGACGATTCGACCCGTCGCCCTATCACTACCAGCCTAGATGCGGGGTGTGACATGCCCCGGGGTTTCGTCATTCGCCCCGACCAGCGCCACTGTCGTCCCCCCACTGTTCCGATCCTGCATTCGATACGCTAATTCAGGGACACGCCGGTGCCGAAGGGAAATCATGGCCGATTGGCGCACATCGATGGAGGGGCTTCTTCGCGACCGTGAACGCGCCCTCGTGGGGTATGCCTATCTCGTTTCCGGCGATCCCGCTCAGTCGTGCGATCTCGTCAAGGATGCCCTGGTCGCGACGTTCGACCGTCGCCGCGGCGCTCTCGCCCCAGCCCCCGCCGAGCGCCTCGTGCATCGGGCGATCACGTCCTCCTACCTCAAGCACGAAGGCAGGCATCGACGCTGGCGCGCGGTCAAGCAGTTGATTCACCCCCACGACTGGGCCGCCGACGATCTCGATAACGAGCAGCCCGCCGATCCCATCGCCGCGGCCCTCCACGCGCTTCCCCCTCGCGAACGGGTGTGCCTCATCCTCCACACGCTCGACAACCTCACCGTCGTTCAGGTTGCGCAACAGTTGGGGATTCCACCCGAGAGGGTGAGGGCCCACTTACGCGACGGGGTCAGACGCCTCGGGAACCGCCTCGGGCCGCTCGAGGAACTTGACCCCGATGCCGCCGTCGTTTCGGACCATCGGTAGCGGGCAAGACATGGCGCGGCTTTCCGACCTCATGTGGCACACGGTCAAGCACGCTCCCGTTGGTGAAACCATCACGGCGGATTCCGCTATCGCCCGCGTACGGGCGAGGCGGCTAGCACGTTGGGGATGGATCGGTGGTGGCTTCGCGGTGGTGGTCGCGATCGTCGGGGTCAACGTTGTGGTCCCGGCGCTCACCTCGGATGCGACCCCCGAACCTGGGGTTCTGGCGCTTGAGCCGTCGCCGACCGTGAGCCCGGGTCCTCTTAGCCGCTACGAGCTTCTCGATTCGTGGTGGGGTAAGTGTGAGACCGATCCTCAGATCACGTACTCGTCGGGCGACACCGACCTCTTCTCCCTTGACGTCGACTTCACCCCGGGCGCTGTCCTGGATCCCGGTGACACCCTTGACTTCACCGCCACGCTCACCGCACGGACCGACACCAGCGTTTTGACGGACGGAATCGATGCGGTCATCCTGTTCGACGACCACATCGTCGGGACGCTGATGAGCGACGACATCTTCCAGATCCAATCCCTCGCCCAGGGGGAGACGTCGACGGTCGAGTTTTCCTTTCCCCTGGTGATCTGCGGCAGCACCACCGAACTGGGGCCGGGGGACTACGAACTTCTCGTGAGCCAGGGATACAACCCCGATGTCACGGGAAGGGAAGCGCTGGAAGGAGGGACGAGCACGGTGGCCCCACGGGTCACGGCGGAGCCAATCCCGTTCACCATCTCCGGTGACCCGAGCACCAATCCCCTCAACGAGCAGGGTGTGTCCGCCCTCGGTGACTTCGCCACGCCGGCCCTCCCCGAAAACGTGTTGGACCCCGAGACCGCCCAGCGACTCCTTGAGCCGTTGATGGTGGAGAACGACTGGGACATGGCGCCCGGTACCTCACGGTGGATCGTCCCGCAATTCGACTACGGCGACGAGATTTCCTACGGCGGCTACTACTACGTTGAACACTTCTCCCCGTGCGACAGCTCCGGCCTCGTTGATGGCGTCTTCCCGACCGTCTCGGCTGCGGCTGACCTCTTCGAGGAGACCGTCACCCTCCCCTCCTCGATCGAACTCCGCTATGGGTGGGTGGTCAGGGATGACCCCATCCTCGAGGTGACTCTACGAAACACCTCCGGGCTCTACATCCCGGGCGGCGGCTTCCCGTCCTACACCTCGATCTATCTTTTCCGGGACGGCGTTCTCGCGGGTTGGGGCAACGCGAGCGATCTCAATGCCTACGCGAACCTCGAGGCAGAGTCCCCTCCCATCTCCCTTGCCGATATGGATCCCGCGCTGTACTACGGTCTCATCGAGCCCGACGCGTCCTTTGCGAGCCGCATCATCTGGCGGGAACTCCATCCCTGCTCGACGACTGCCGAATTCTCGAGCCTGCCCCCCGGGACGTACACCGTCGTGACCTCCCGCGAGTTCCCCCTCGGCATGATTGGGGGGGGAGGGGCGTACTTCCAGCTTCAGTTGTGGACGTCGCAGGGAACCATCGAGATCATTGACTGAACGAGCTCACTAACGACTCGCACGCCACGCGTGTCGACATTGCGTGAGAGACCCAAGAAGGTGAGGCGGGAGGAGGGGACATG
>CAZMCU010000027.1:0-23641 GCA_964564915.1 uncultured Demequinaceae bacterium
GCCGCGTATCGGGTGCGGCAAGTGCTCAGGGTCTTCGGTTTCGGAAGGCGCGGTGCCGGAAAGCGGGGTGTCGGAAATGGTGGCGGCGAAACGCGCGTCTAGGAGGCCATCCGGCTCGCGCGGAGCAGGTCGAGCCTCTCTTGGAGCAGTTCCTCCAACTCGTCGATGGTCCTACGCTCGAGGAGCATGTCCCAGTGCGTGCGGACGTGTCGCGCCGCGCGCTGCTCCGATCGGCCGGCGTCACGCAGGACCGCGACCGCTCCACAGGGGCAATCCCATACCGCGGGAACCTCGGCCTCGACGGAAAAGGGCATGACGAGAACGTGCCCGGCGGGGCAGTCGTACGTGACGTCCCTGCGCTCGGCAAGCTCGGCACCGGCAGGACTCTCCCTGCTCTGTGTTCCGAGTCGCATTCCGCGAAGCGCGCGATCAGCCATGACAAGCCTCCATTTGCGGGATTACGCTCCCGTCCTCCAGCGATAACGCGCAACGTGCAGCGGATGTTCCCTTGGGGGTCTTCGGTGCGCGACGTACGATACACCAACACGGCGCACTGAATAGTGGTTACGTGTGATGTCCGGGCACGAAGAACTGCCAGTGGCTCCCAGCAACGCTCAGATGGTGATGTTCACGTTGTCCAGTCGATCTAGAGGCGACAGATCCGTCACGGGATTGCCTAACAAGATAAGCATGGTGAGGCTAGTGAGCCCGGCGAGAGGCGACACATCCTCAATCTGGTTGGCACCCAGGTCAAGCCAGGCGAGGTTGGTGAGCCCGGCGAGAGGCGACACATCCACAATCCCATCTCCCCACAGGTAGAGCTCAGTGAGGCTCGTGAGCCCGGCGAGAGGCGACAGATCCATGATCGCGTTGTTGCCAAGAACGAGTCTGGTGAGGCTCGTGAGCCCGGCGAGAGGCGACACATCCACAAGCTGGTTCTCGAACAGACCGAGCCGGGTGAGGTTGGTGAGCCCGGCAAGAGGCGACACATCGTCAATTCGGTTGTCGGTCAGGTCGAGCTCGGTGAGGTTGGTGAGCCCGGCAAGAGGCGACACATCGTCAATTCGGTTATTACCCAGGAAGAGTCCGGTGAGGTTGGTAAGCCCGGCAAGAGGCGACACATCCTCGATTCGGTTGTAACCCAGGCCAAGCCCGGTGAGGTTGGTGAGACCGGCAAGAGGCGACACGTCCTCAATCTGGCTGTGAACCAGACCAAGCCCGGTGAGGTTGGTGAGACCGGCAAGTGGTGATACATCCACAATTCGGTTGTCGTCCAAATCGAGCACCGTGAGGTTGGTGAGACCGGCGAGAGGCGACACATCCACAATGAGGTTGTCGCTCAGGTAAAGCCGAGTGAGGTTGGTGAGCTCGGCGAGAGGTGACAGATCCACAATTACTTTGTTGCCAGCCAGGTCAAGCAAGGTGAGCTGGGTTGCGGCTTCAAGTCCAGTAAGAGAGTGGACGCCCCTGACCGTGTCCGTGCACTCCAAATGATGGAGGGTCTCCATATCCGTTTGGGTGATCGGTTCTCCTGGAGACAAGCTAAGAGCGTCCTCCACACACGACCGTAGAGCCAGGTCGGGGATGTCGACAATGGCGACCTTGGAAGCCGAACATCCAGCGAGAGTGCCGACAACCAGAACCATCGCGATACAACCTCGCAATTGGTCGACTAGTCGTAGCACGGCTGCCTCCTCCGACTGTTCGTGGGTCACAAGGTACGCGACGAGGCCCTACGTCGCAACGGGACGACGATACTCAGGCCACATTCCAGGAGAAAGAGCAAGGACCCCTGTGCCTCTTGGCCCGAGCGTCAAGCGCCGATAATGGACATTATGTCAGAATGCCAGAGGGCTCAGGCATTGGTTGCAGTCTCACCACTCCCCCGTGCATCGCGAGTGCCAGGTCGCGACGGAAACGCTAGTCATAGACGAGGTAGAACTTTTCCCACTCGAGGATCCAGGTGCGGTTGGCGATCAACGGTGACGCGCCAGCGTCCTCCGCGCAGACGTACATGTCGTTCGCGAGCGACTGGAGGGCGACGGTTCCGTCCGGGTTGTTGATAAGGGTGAACTCCTCCCACAGGCCGATAGCGGTGCGGTTGGCGATTAACGGCGATGCGCCAGCGTCCTCCGCGCAGACGTACCGGTTGTTCGAGTGCGCTCGCAGACTCACGCTTCCGTCGTCGTTGATGATCAGGTCGAACTGTTGGTTTGTCCCGATCGTCGTGCTATCGGCGATCAACGGCGACGTCGTGCTAGCGGCGGTCACGTACTCACCGTTTTGGAAGGAGCGAAGGCTGACCACCGTGCCACCGGGGGTCCACGTAGTGGGCACTCCCCATCCTCCGATGAGGAGGGCGACACCGGTGACTCGGTTGGAGCGATAGTTGCCGGTAGTGATATCGACCGTCCCCGCCGCCGCCGTCCCCGTGCCAGTCGCGAGTTCTCCCGCTGCTCGATAGACGACAACGGAGATCGGCAGGCCCGCGCAAGCGTCGGGCACACCCACCAGGCGGACCCTGTCCCAATTGCGTCCCCCTCCGCTCGCGAACCCCGTGGTCGCGAGCGTTGCGTTCGTGCACCGCGAGGTGTCTTGCACAAACGGGGGGCCATTCGTCACATCCAATTGGGACCCACTGGCGACCACAAGACCTACAACCGAAATCGCGATGGCCGTACCGGCCACAGCGGCGGCGACACGCCAGGTGCCTTTCCGGCGCGCGCCCGTCATCGCGATACCTTCCTCGCAGGGAAGCGCACGTCGAAGGACCTCACCGAATCCTCGTTTCCGGCGTCCTCTGCCTCGCAATCGGTCGAGTATCGAATCACCGCGGGAATTCGCCTCCTCGTGCGGTAGTGGGACCTAGTAGATGACGATGGCGATCTGCGCCACCGAGTTCGCGTTCGCGGGCGTGGGGGAAATGGCGATGGTGTGAGAGACTCCCGAGATCGTGGTGGAGACACCGGTCGCGACGACCCCCGCCGAATTGTCAAGCAGCGTGAAGTCAAGGGTCTTGCCCGAACAACTCGGGACTGGGGGGCTCGCCGTCATGTTGATCCCCGAAATGGTCACGGAACTGATCGCGTACGCATGCAACGTCGTGCTGAACGACGTATTGAAGGTCACGGTCACGGCCGTGTCGCAAGGCGAGTCCGTCGATACACCCGCGACGACTGTAGTGTCGATTACGGTCAACTGAGCGGCCGATGCCATGCCGAGGCCCGCTACGGCGACGATCGCGAGCCCAATCGCCGCAATCTTCTGACGGGAGCGAACGCTCTTCCGCGACAAGAGACCTCTTCTTTCACTTGGTCGTGCCCTTCGGCACGGGAGGATCCGCCTTCGGTCCGGGGAACCGAGTTGCATCGGATATCCGGTCTATCGGTGGATTGCCCTTGATGACTGAGAAGGACCAACCAGACATTTATGACGTGATCTTTCTCACATTCGGTGGACCATCGAGCGCAGATCGAGTATGTGGTGTGCTCGTCGTCAACTCTGCGTCGGCAACACGTGCGTCTTCCCCGCTACTCGTCCGTTGAGGGTCCGCCCTGGATCTTCGTCAACTGGTGCGCGATTTCACGGGCCCAGTTCTTCACCTGTCCCCATTCGCGGTAGTCGCCGACGGATGCCTTGAGTCCACGCACGATCGCGCGCTCCCCGAAGTTCAATTTCTCGGGGTTGAGGTAGCCGGAGAAGGTCTGGTGGCCGCGGGCGTCGATGACATCGACGAGGGTCTCCCCCTCCCCCGCCGTTTCCGCCGGTCGCGGGGGCAAGCCAACGGGACCGCTCGAGAAGAGCCACACCGGCTTGGTGCGAAGCTCGTCCTTGTGGTCGTGAATGAGGGCGCTCGCGTCGCGACGCCAGAAGCCTCCGTAGAGGCCGCTGCCCACGATGAAGGCCTCAAAGGACACGACGCTCTCCACGTCCTTGGCGTCGTGGCAGACCGCATCGTGCCCAAAGTCACGGAGCACCTCGGCGATCGCTTGGGCGATCTCACGGGTTGCGCCGTATTTCGAACCGACGGCGACAAGCACCTTCATCGGCGGCCTCCTCTGGACACCACCATGGTGCTACGGGGCGGGCCACCTTCGTGAGGACGTAGGTCCCGCAGATCGATCCGGACTACTGCACCACGACGACGAGGTCTCCCCCGGTGAGGTTCTCCGTCTCGTGGATGAGCAGGCGCATAACCTTGCCCGCGACGGGTGTGGTGATGGCGGCCTCCATCTTCATCGCCTCGATGGTGGCGACGGTGTCTCCAGCCGCCACCACGGCTCCGAGTTCGACCGCCGGAGTGACGGCCCCCGCGAACGGAGCCGCGATCTCACCCTTGGCGTTCGGATCCGCCTTCTCGCGCGTGATAGCGACCACGGCCGCGGCTTCGTCCCGCACGGTGACGGGTCGGATTTGGCCGTTGTAGTTAAACATCGAGGTGCGGTTGCCGTGATCGTCGACCTGTCCCATCGCCTCGAGAGACAACAAGAGCTTGACGCCCTTGTCGATGTCGATCGCAACCTCCTCGCCGCTTCCGACGGTCATTCCGTACAAGTAGTGGAAGGTGTCGATGACGGAGATGTCGGCGTATTCGGCACTGTGGGCTTCGTACTCCTTCGTCGGCCCGGGGAACAGAAGGTGATTGAGCCTCCTTCTCCGTCGCTTGCCGGGCTTGGCGAGTCCCTCAAGATCGTCCTTCGTCAGGGTGGTGATCTTGCTGGTTTGCTTCCGTCCCTTGAGGGCATTGGTCCGGAACGGTTCGGGCCAACCCCCGGGCGGATCCCCCAACTCACCCTCCAGGAAACCGATGACGCTGTCCGGAAGGTCGTACGTCGTGGGGTCCGCCTCGAATTCGGCGGGATCCGCGCCCGCCCCCACCAGCTGGAGCGCGAGGTCTCCGACGACCTTAGACGACGGGGTCACTTTGACGAGCCTGCCAAGAATCTTGTCCGCCGCGGCGTACATGTTCTCGATGTCCTCGAATCGATCGCCGAGGCCGAGGGAAATCGCCTGTTGACGCAGATTCGACAGTTGCCCGCCGGGAATCTCGTGGCGGTAGACACGACCCGTCGGGCCGGGAAGGCCGGACTCGAATGGGGAGTAAAGGCGCCGGACGCTTTCCCAGTAGGGCTCGAGGTCCTGGACGACGGTGAGGGAGATGCCCGTGTCCCTCTCCGTGTGTTCCAAAGCGGCCACCAGGGCGCTCATCGGGGGTTGAGACGTGGTCCCCGCCATCGCCGCGCTGGCAACGTCGACGGCGTCCACCCCCGCGTCGGAGGCCGCGAGGAGGGTCGCGAGTTGACCGCCAGGGGTGTCGTGTGTGTGCAAGTGGATGGGCACGTCGAAACGCTCGCGAAGCGCCGTGACCAGAGTGTGGGCGGCGTAGGGGCGCAGGAGCCCCGCCATGTCCTTGACGGCGAGGATGTGGGCACCCGCTTCGACCAATGAATCCGCGAGGCGCAGGTAGTAGTCGAGCGTGTATAGGTGTTCGTCGGGATCCGCGAGGTTCGCGGTGTAGCACAGCGCCGTCTCCGCGATCGCCGTTCCGGTTTCCCGGACCGCGTCGATCGCGGGCCTCATCTGATTGACATCGTTGAGCGAGTCGAAGATGCGGAAGATATCGACACCGGTCGCGGCCGCCTCTTCGACGAATGCGTGCGCCACCTCGTCGGGGTAGGGCGTGTAGCCCACCGTGTTCCGACCCCGAAGGAGCATCTGGAGGGGAATGTTCGGCATGGCCTCGCGCAGGGCGGCGAGGCGCTCCCACGGGTCCTCGTGGAGGAACCTCAGCGCCACGTCATAGGTCGCCCCTCCCCATGACTCCATCGACAACAACTGTGGCGTGAGGCGGGCTACGACCGGTGCGGCCTTGAGAAGGTCGTACGTGCGCACGCGGGTGGCGAGGAGGCTTTGGTGGGCGTCACGGAACGTCGTCTCGGTCACTGCGAGGGCTTTCTGCGCCCGCAACGCCGCGGCGAATCCTTCGGGGCCCAACTCGAGGAGTCGCTGGCGGGCCCCGGCGGGTGGTTCGTCGACGAGTGAGATCGGCGGCAACTTCTTGTAGGGGTGGATCGCCTCGCCGGGGGGTTCGCCGTTCGGCCGATTGATGGTCGTGTGGGCGAGGTACGCGAGCAGCTTGGTCGACGGATCGGTGACGATCGTCGCCTTCAACAGATGAGGCCGATCGTCGATGAAGGATGTGGACACTCCCCCACGCCGGAAGTCGGGGTCGGCCATGACTTCCATGAGGAACGGGATGTTCGTCGTGACGCCTTGGATGCGGAATTCTGCGAGGGCGCGGCGCGCGCGAGTCACGGCCTGACGGAAGTCCCTTCCTTTGCAGGTGAGCTTGACCAACAGCGAGTCGAAGTGCCCGGTGACTCGTCCGCCCGCCATACCGGTAGCGCCGTCGAGGCGAATCCCCGCGCCACCAGGAGAGCGATACGCCGCGAGCCTCCCGGTGTCGGGGACGAAGCCGTTGGAAGGATCTTCCGTCGTAACACGGTTCTGAATCGCGAACCCGGTTACGGTGACGGCGTCCTGACGAATGCCGATTTCCTCCAAGGTCTCGCCTTGCGCGATTCGCATCTGCGAGGTAACGAGATCGATTCCCGTCACTTCCTCCGTGACGGTGTGCTCCACCTGGATCCGAGGATTCATCTCGATGAAGCGGTGTTGACCCGCGTTCTCCCCCACCGTGTCGACGAGGAACTCCACGGTGCCGGCGTTGACATAACCCAGATGCTTGGCGAACGTGACGGCGTCCTTGCACAGCGCGTCCCGGATCGCGGGATCCAGATTGGGGGCGGGGGCGATCTCGATGACCTTCTGGTGGCGTCGTTGAACCGAGCAATCGCGCTCGAAGAGGTGGACGACGTTGCCCTGGGTATCGGCGAGAATCTGGACTTCGATGTGCCTCGGGGCGACGACGGCTTGTTCCAGGAAGACCGTGGGGTCGCCGAAGGCACTATCCGCCTCACGCATCGCCGCAGCAAGCCCCTCAGAGAGTTCCTCCGCCGCTTCGATGCGTCGCATACCCCGACCGCCACCACCGGCGACGGCCTTGACGAAGAGGGGGTATCCGAGTTCCTCCGCCCATTTCGCCAGTTGTTTCGGATCCTTCGACGGCTCCGTCGAATTCAGAACCGGGAGCCCCGCCTCTTTAGCGGCCTTGAGCGCCGCGACCTTATCCCCCGCCTTGGCCAAGACTTCGGGCGGTGGGCCAATGAAGACCAGGCCCTCCTGTCGGCATCGTTCCGCGAAGGCGACGTTCTCCGCAAGGAACCCGTAACCGGGGTAGACGGCATCCGCTCCGGAGAGCCGTGCGACGCGCACGATTTCGTCCGCATCGAGGTAGGCACGAACGGGGTGTCCCACCTCGCCGATCTCATAGGCCTCGTCCGCCTTGAGGCGATGCTCGGACATTCGGTCCTCGTGAGGGAAGACGGCAACGGTCTTGAGGCCGAGTTCGTAGGCCGCCCGGAACGCGCGAACCGCGATTT
This sequence comes from uncultured Demequinaceae bacterium, assembly GCA_964564915.1. Taxonomy (GTDB): domain Bacteria; phylum Actinomycetota; class Actinomycetes; order Actinomycetales; family Demequinaceae; genus JAFGBM01. The sequence continues at coordinate 7,503 of CAZMCU010000027.1, forward strand.
CCGAGCGATTGGCGACCACTACCTTCGAGAACATGCGCGTCCCTTCGACGTTGGCCCTATCTTGCCAGGTTTCGCGCGCGACGGGACGGGGGGTGAGTTCCCTCTTCCCCCACCGAACTAACTGGCGTGGGGTCGGGCTTGACGCCTCGCGGCGAGTTCGTCGACGACTCCGGTTGGGGCGACGGGAGGCTCATCGGCGCGGTCGACGGGGAACGACGCGAGCGAACCTTCGATTTCGCGCCACACCTTCCCCAAGGCGATGCCGAACACTCCCTGGCCACCCTGGACGAGGTCGATGACCTCGTCGTCCGATGTGCATTCGTAGACCGAAGCCCCGTCGCTCATGAGCGTGATGTGCGAAAGATCCTCGACTCCCCGCTCGCGCAAGTGGGAGACGGCGGATCGAATCTGCTGCAGCGAGACACCGGAATCGAGGAGGCGCTTGACGACGCGGAGGACGAGGATGTCGCGGAATCCGTAGAGCCGCTGCGTGCCGGATCCGGTTGCGCTGCGCACCGTCGGCTCGACCAGGCCGGTACGCGCCCAATAGTCGAGCTGCCGGTAGGTGATCCCCGCGGCACGGCAAGCCGTCGGCCCGCGGTAACCCGCCTGGTCGTCCAATTCCGGCAGGCCATCGCGGAACAGCATGCCCTGGTCTCCCGTAACCATGCCGTCACCGCGTTCCGTGCCTGCCATCGCGTTCTCCTTGGATACCGACCGCCTCCCCTGCCGAAGCGGGAAGGCGCCTTTGTCACCGCGTACCCCCAGGGTATCGCGTCTTGCGGGATGCGCTGCGGAGTCTCCGTCGGTGCGTTCTCGGCGTGTCGCACCCGTCACATCCGTCACACGCCGTGACGCTCTTCTTCGCGCCTCAACATCGCGGAAAAGGCGCCAATCGCGGCGGTGTTGAGCGTCCGAGCTTCGTCCGCGGCCTCGTCCTTTGCCCCCTTGGCGATGAGCGGCGCGACCGCGGTGCGAGTACGTTCCGCCTCTCGTGTCGCGGCATGGCCGAGCGTGCGGAGGCTTCGGACGTCTCCCCCAGCGGCGAGGTACTCCTCCGCCGCCGCGACCACGCCGATGTCGTCCCGCGAGAACTTGCCCGTCGCCCCTTCGACGACGATCCCCTCCGACGCTAGGAGGGCGACAATCGCCTCCTCTACGCCCGCTCCGACCGCAAGCGAACGACGATCGAGCCAAGGCGGAATCCCCTCCCCCACGGGATGGGGTGACACTCCTTCGCGTGCCTCGCCCTTGTCGAGCGCATCGAGGTGCGCGGCGATGACCGTGAGGGGGCGGAAGTGATCGCGCTGCTGGCGAAGGACAAACCGGAGGCGTTCGATATCCGCTGGGGAATAGTGGCGGTACCCCGACGGGGTTCGATGCGGGATGACCAGACCCTGAGCATCTAGAAATCGCAGTTTGGACGGTGTAATGGTGGGAAACTCGACCTCCAGGAGAGCCAGAACATCCGAAACCCGGAGAAGCGGTTCATGGGAAAGCGCATGGGGCCACGTACCAACGACCGGAGCGGGGGTGGACGCCTCACCGATGGACGACGCGGCCCGATCGAACGGCTCCGCGGCCCGGGCCCCCTCGGCAACCCCCATCGCTAGTTGGCGCCAGGGTAGAAGGTCAGCCGGTACTTGCCGATCTGAACCTCGTCGCCCTGCTCCAGCCTCTTGGACACCACGCGCTCACCGTTGACGTACGTCCCGTTGAGCGACCCGGCGTCGACCGCGTGATACTCGGACCCCCGCCGTTCGAATCGGACGTGCTCGCGCGACACGGTGACGTCGTCCAGGAAGATGTCACCGGACACCGAGCGCCCCGCAGTGGTGACGTCCTGGTCGAGGAGAAAGCGCGCGCCAGCGTTCGGACCCGTGTGGACGATGAGGAGCGCCGAGCCTGGAGGAAGCGCGTCGACGGCGGCCTCGTCTTGGACGGTAAGGCGGTGGGGAGCCGTGTCGGGGTCAGGTGGGGCGGAATCGATTCCCACGGTCTGCTCCACGAGGTCTTCTTCGTCGTTCATCGCTCCCCCTTTGCTGGCGGCCACTACCTCATCGTAGAACGGTCGACGTCCGTCGGACCTCAAGCACGTACCCAATCCCTGAGAACCAGTACACGGCGGCGGAGACGGATGCTCCCACGAGAGCGACCATGTGGACCGCGTCCCAGCGGTCCCAGGCGAGATACGCGAGCGGGAGGAACACGTAGAGGCCGAACGTGGCGGCCTTGCCCGCGAACGTCACCTGCGGAGCCGGGGTGCCCCGCCGCTTGCCCAGCAGCAAGGCCACGCCCACCACGATGTCTCGCGCGAGAAGGACGCCAGCGAGCCACCAGGGGATGATGCCGCGCCACGGCAACCCGACAACCATCGTGAGGGTCAGGAGGCGATCGGCAGCGGGATCGAGCAAGCGGCCGAGGCGCGTCACCTGGTTCCAGCGTCGCGCGAGGAATCCATCGAAGAAGTCGGAGACCCCGGCGATCGCGAGGGCTGTGATCGCCCACCCGTCGGAGCCGATCGCTAGGAACACCGCGAAGACGACGATGAGCGCGATGCGGAACATCGAAATGACGTTGGGGACGGTCCAGACGCGGGCGCCGGGGTCGGCGCGTGTCCCGTCGATCGTCACATCGCGAGTCTACTCAGCGGAAGCTGACTCGATCCCGAGCGACTCCAGTAACGACTCGACGCGGTGCTGGATCTCGTCGCGGATCGGGCGCACGTCCCGGATCTCCTTCCCCGCCGGGTCGTCGAGCACCCAGTCTTCGTACCGCTTCCCCGGGAAGAAGGGGCAGGCGTCGCCACACCCCATGGTGACGACGACGTCGGACGCCTCGACCGCGTCCGGCGTAAGAACCTTGGGACTCTCCGCGGTGATGTCGATCCCGACCTCCAGCATCGCCTCGACGGCGACGGGGTTGATCAGGTTCGCTGGCATCGAACCGGCGGAGCGTACCTCGACGCTGTCGCCCGCGAGGGCGCGCAGGAATCCGGCTGCCATCTGCGACCGCCCCGCGTTGTGGACGCAGACAAAGAGCACCGAGGGCTTCGATGACGTCATGTCTTCATGCTAAGTGGGGTTTGCGCACCGGGGGCGGAATTCACCCAAGGTTCATCTGGAGTGCTCAGCCCGCAATCGCTCGCCCGGCGACGACGACGGTATCGACCCTGGATCGGGACTCCGAACCGTCCGCGGCGATCCGGGGACGGGCCTCGGCGCGTTCGACCGAGAGCCCTCGAACCTCCTCAAGAACCGAGGCCACTTCGTCCGGGGTGAACAGCACCGCCGGATCCCGTGGCCCCTGTCCCCCGTGCTCGACGTCGGAGGGGTGGTGCCCGACGATGAGGAGCCTTCCCCCGGGGGCGAGCATCGCCGCGGCGGCTCGCCAGTACGCTTCCCGGTCCTCAGGAGACTCGTGGACGAAGTGCGACGCGACAAGATCGAAGCCCGATGTCGGCGGGGTCCACAAGAGGACATCCCCCGCGACCCAGGTGCAGCGATCCGCGATTCCCCTTCGTCGCGCCTCGGCGGCCGCACGGTCCACCGCCACCTGCGAGAGGTCGAGCCCCGTGACGTTCCATCCCCGTTCCGCAAGCCACAGCGCATCGGCCCCCTCGCCACATCCAAGGTCGAGAGCCGTCCCCGGTGCTAGAGGAGAAGCCACCTCGACGATCGTCTCGTTGACTCGGCCCGTCCACACCTGCTGGCTCTGCGCGTAGCGATCATCCCATCGCTGGCGGTACGCCTCGCGATCACTCATTCGCCGTTCACCACCTCGAACACGGGGCCATGGGAGTAATCCACACGAACGAGGCGCACGTGCTGGTCCTCGCCCTCCTTGACCCCTCCCCCGCAGCGCGCGAGGACCGCGGGCTCGGCAATCTGGACGGTGGACTCGTCGAGGCCCACCCCGTCGAACACCTGCCCGATCTGGGGGGCGAGCACCGCGGACTCGACGGCGTCGATGCACTCCCGGTCCACCTTCTTCGCGACGTGGTCCCCGGTGGCCATGTGCGCCCCAACCGTCGGCAGCGCCTGGTGAACCCATTCCGGAACGTTGCGCCCCGCCGCGACCGCGAGGCAGATTTCCGCACCGAACCGATCGACCAGACGCCTCAGTGGCGCCGTGACATGAGCGTAGGCCACGCCCAGGGCACCGTGAAGGAGGTTGGACGGGCGCGGCAGAGCGGGATCGGCGTCGTCGAAAGCGCTCCATGAGGCCCCCCGGAAGAGCGCCGTCGCGTGGGCGAAGAACGCCGAGGTGGCGGGGCTGGTCTTGTCGAGTCGTCGAAGGAGGCTCGCGTAGGACTCGTTCTCCGGCCACGCGATGTGCAGTGCCCGTGCCTGATGACGGAGGCGCCGGAGGGCCCCCTTCTGGACCGGGGGCATGGTGCGGAGAATCCCCATCCCACCGGCGAGCATGAGGCTCGCGCCCGCCTCTCCCGTGAGAAGGGAGATCTCGGCGTTGTCCTCCTCGATGCCGATCGCGGCACGAAAGTCGAGGTAGAGCTTTCCCTCGTCGATTCTCACCTCTTGGGTCGGCGTCGGGAGCGTCACGGCCCCCCGTTTCTCCGCCACCAGGCGCCTCCTCTCCCCCACTTCATGGAGAAGCGTAACGAGGTTAGTAGCTTCGGTCGGTGGGGAGGCGGCCAACTCCGTGTAAGTGTATTGGCGACGCGACTTCGCCCACACGCGCCGGACATCGGTGTCGACGAGGTTGCCCTCCCCATCGAGGTCGAGGGTCCAGAGAACGGCCTTGGTGCGCTGACCGGGCAGGAGCGACGCGAATCCCTCCGCCATGACGGGGGGATGAAGACCGACGCGAATGTCGGGGCAGTACACGGTGGCGCCCCGTGCCTTCGTATCGAGGTCAAGAACACCACCGGGGGCGACATGGGCACCGACATCGGCGATCGCATAGAACACCCGGTGGCCGTCACCCCTCGCCTCAACGTGGAGTGCCTGGTCCAGGTCACGCGACCCCTCGGGATCGATCGTGATCAACGGGAGCGCCGTCTCGTCCGTACGCTCTCCCCGGACGTGGGCTAGATCCCTCCCGGCCGCGTGTTCCGCCGCGAAGAACACCGCAGGCGAGTACCCCACCGAGACTCCCGCGTTGTCGCGGATCGCCTGGAAGTACGGTTCCACCTGGGTCAGGGGTGGATGAACGAGGGGGCGCCTCAGGTGCATGGCGCAAGCCTAAGCGCCCGGTGGGGGGCTTCGTTGCCTCCCACCGGGCGCTGGGGTAGGACGTTACTTCTTGTCGCCCTTATTGTCGGTCTTGGGCTTCTTCTTGGGGATCATCAACACTGCGAGGAGGACGATGGCAGCCCCGAATAGCGCGGCGTACATTCCGGCGCCGCCGGTGACGTCGACGTGCGCGAAAGCGCTCGACAACTTCACGGCGAGTGCATCGCCCGACGTAACGTCAATGGCCGCGGAGAGTACGGCTCCGAGCGCGAGCGATGCGGCAATGACGGCGATCATTTGGAACTTCTTCGCCATCACGAGCAATACGGCGATCAGGATGAGGCAGAGTCCGACTTTCCCCGACATCGCGTTGATGAGTTTGGGCGTCTCGTCGCCGGGGACCCCGTTGTAGAACGCGAGGAAACAGCCGAAGAGAAAGAGTCCAGCGCCGACCAGCGCGACGACGACGGCGACGGGAAGAGGTTTCTTCTGTTTCTCGACCGGTGATTCAACGGCTTTCTCGGTGGTCGGGGTTGCGGGCTGGGGGCTGGGTTTCGACTCGGGAGTCGAGGAAGCTTCCGCCATAATGCGCATCTCCTTCATTGGGGTTCGACACGACATGCCGATGTCTCGGAACCTACCACCGAGCGAGGCGACCGTGAAGGGTCAGAACGAGTCCCTCCTTCGGAATAGGGGGAAGGGGCGCGACCGGAATGCCCCGGCCGCGCCCCTTCTATCGCTTTACGCAGCCTTCTTGGACTGCGTTTCCTTCGCTTTCTCGATGAGAGCGTCAATCGTCGCCCACAGACCGACCGCAGCTGCGGCGATGAGGATGAAGGCTCCGTACTTCAAGCCAATCCCCTCCGTTGAGAGCGTGTCAATGGCTGCCCAGAGAACGGCGAGGGCGGCAGCCGCAAAGGCTACCGAGGCGAAGAACCTCTGCTTCAGGAAGATGAAGACCGCACCAGCAGCGCCGCCGAGCCAAACGAGGAAGCCCAGGCCCCACCACGTTACCTTGAGGTTCGCGCCGAAGCTGTAGCCGTAGCCGAAGTCAAAGTCAGCCCCCGCAAACGGCAGGAACGCGCCGATCAGAAGAACAATCCCTGCGTAGATGCCGAGCTGCTCCTTGAACGTTAGCTCCTTGAACTTCTTGAGGATGTCGTCCACTGTTTTCCCACTCCTTTGTCGAGTTAGTGCTTTTCCGCACAACGCGACGCTAGCACGCGTCCCGGCTCGGCGTAAGGGTGCGCTAACCGCGAGTCCGGCTATGGGCGTGCGGCAGCGTCGTCCGCTCTCCCTTCTCGCGCGGCCCTCCAGACCTCTCGCGCGGCGCCGATGTTGAGCGCCGCGAGACCCAGCCCAACGGCGACGTCCGGCCACGCCGTGCCAACGGTCGCCGTGAGAACCCCGGCACCGATGATCGCGAGGTTGCCGATCGAGTCGTTGCGGGCGGCAAGCCATGCGGCGATGGCGAGACCACCCCCGTGGCGGCGATGTCGCACCAGGATGAAGGCACACGCGACGTTGACCATGAGGGCTCCGAGGCCCGTGAGAGAAAGAGACTCCGCTGGGGGCGTGGTGGGGTCGAGGATCTTGGCCCCCGCGGTCCAGAGGGCGGCTGCGGCAGGGACCAGGACGATTCCCGCCAATCCCATGGCGAGGCGGGTTCGGGTGGGTGCTGACCAGCCGATCGCGAAGAAGATGAGGAGGTTGATGCTCGCGTCCTCGAGGAAGTCCACGCTGTCGGAGAACAGCGACACCGAACCGACCGCCCGCGCGACCACGAATTCGACGAAGAAGTAGGCGAGGTTGAGGAGCCCGACGATGAGGACGGCCCGGCGGAAACCGGGTCGAGTGGCTGGGGCCGCCATCTAGTCCGGACCTACCGGAACCATCGATTCCAGGAGGTTGTCGACGGTTACCCACGCGACGCGGATACGGTTGTCCCCCACCCCGTACGGAAGCCACAGCACGCCATCATGCACGATGCCTCCACACGAGTAGACGACGTTGGGAACGTAACCATCGCGAAACTCGCCCTCCGGTTCGAGAAGGGGATGCCCAAGGTGGGCGATCACGTGTTCGGGATGCTCGAGGTCAAGAAGCATGGCGCCCATGCTGTAGTGACGCATCGGCCCCACCCCGTGGGTGAGGACGAGCCAACCTTGTTTGGTCTCGATGGGCGAACCGCAGTTCCCGACTTGAATCACCTCCCACAGGCGCCGAGGACTTTTGAGGGGAGTTGCATCGATCCATCTGCTGCCGTCTTCGGAGTGGGCGACGAACATCGACTCCCCATCCGTACGGGTAAGGGCGAGGTAGTCGCCGTCAACGTGCCGAGGGAACAGTGCGATGCCTTTGTTCCGGGCGGCATCCCCCGAAAGCCGGTGGATCTCGAAGCGCCGAAGATCAGCGGAAGCGATGAGTCGGGGCGCAATGCGCTGGCCAGCGTACGCGGTGTACGTGCCGCGGTACCCGACGGATCCGTCGGGATAGGTGAACTGCACGAATCGCGCGTCCTCCATCCCGTTGACCTCCTCTGGGGCTACGGGGAGCAGAACCCGCTGGCCGATGGCACTACTGGCGGGAAACTCGGCTTCGTAGGCGGACGCCATCATGTTCCGAAGGGTCTCTAGATCGCGAGAAGCGTACTGATGGTGAGCCAACTCCGGGGGCAAACCTCGAATCGCTTGCTCCAGTTCGGCCCCGCCCGCGTATTCGGGAAGTGCGCGGATCACCGCATGGGTGAGTTCGCTGAGACGGTGCTGTTGTTCGAGGGTGTGCCGGAAATGGGCGCTCTGCCAACGGGCCTCCGATATCTGCGCTTTCACAAGGGGGTAGGCACGAGGATCGAAGGTCCATGTGGGGCCGGGACCGACGACCGCGGAGGCAAACCCGATTGAGGAAACGTGACCCTCCCCGATGCATCGAAGAGAGATCGCTACCCTCAGTTCTCCCTTGGCGAGCCCCGATTGGTCCGGGTGGGGCATAGCGCTGGGGTTGGTGAGGGCGGCTCCCTCGACCGCGTATTCCGCGGTGAACGCGGCACCGAGCACCAGGGTTTGCTCCGGGGTGAGGGGCTGGGTGCCATTCATGTGGAAGGCAACTGTAGCGGCGTGCTCCTGGACGACCGCCAGCAGGGCATCGACGCGATCGGAACCGCACTCGGTTATCCGCTGAGCGGCAGCTACAACCTCATCCGGGGGAAAGGCTAGGACGCGATGAACGATGTCCGATACCCGTGAGTGCCCGGCTCTCATGTCCTGACTGGGCAAGAACAGACGGAGGATGACTCTTGTCGGGTCCGCCTCTAGGTGTTGATCGGTTTGGTGGACATCAAGGGTCATCGTTGCCTCTCCATACCGAGAACGCGTCGTGCCTGTTGGAAGGTGTCGAGCGCTGCGAGCGTCGACTCCGCCCCCCGGTTCTCGTTTCGACCATTTGGGGTTAAGCCATCGTGGCCCGCGCCCGTGTCCACGTCAAACATCGGGGTCGAACTGTCGTTGTCCCCCAAGAACCACTTCCAGGCGAGTCGCACGCCATCGAGCCAGCGCTCGTCCCGTGTCGCGTCGAAGGCGCGGGCGCACGCGTCGGCGATCGTTGCCACCTCGATCGGCTGCTGGTCGAATTGTGGGCTCCTTTCCCCCGGGCCTCTCCCCTTCGTTCCGGTGACGGAGAGGTGCCCCCCGTTCGTCTCGATGGTGAGCAGGAAGTCCAGGAGTCCAAGACCGCGATCGAGCAACTTCCTGTTTCGCGTCGCGACACCGCACGCGATGAACATCTCGGGGATGGACCCGTTGCTATACCGCAGGCGAGGTTCCGGCCACGGCCAGTCGGGATCGGAAGGCGGGGGCATCATCGCTACAACTCGCTCGATGATCCGTCGTGAAGCGCCATGGCGTGCGGCGACGGAAAGGACTTCCGATACCCCCAGGGCCGCGAAGACCATGGCCCGAAGGTCGGGAGAAGTACGCCTCGTCGCCCTCGTGAAGGCCCGAATAGCCCGCTCGCGTGTCAGAGGATTCTGGGCATGGGCCGCCGCCGTCCCGAGGGCCTGAACGGCGCGCCCCCACCAGTCCCCGTGACCCGGGCGATCGATCCACGCGCCGGAGGCGTCCATGCGGTTGTGGGCACTCCCGTCGTCCACGATGGCCGACTCAAGGAAACCCAAGTACGTCTCCGTCATCCGGGCGATGCGCGGGCTGGAGTCACCTTCCCTCACGGTCACGAGCAAGCCCCTGGCGACATCGTCGACGCAATACCCGTGTTCCAGACGTGGTTCGTCGAAATCCGCGTGTTCGAACAAGCCCCTCTCATCGGTAAGGCGGGAGAGGTGAGTGAAGGGCGGAGAGCCTGCCTGAAGGCCAACGAGCATCAGGCGGCTACCGTCGCACAGACCCCGACGGCGAGTTGCCGATACCGTGCCCCCACCGCTGGCCACAGCGTGTCACGGGAGACGCGAAAAGCCGCCTGAGCCATGCTCGAGGCAACCTCGCTACGGGTAAAGATGTCCCTCACGGCCGTCGCGATAGCCGCGGGATTCTGCTGGGGAACGATGCGAACCGCGCCGGAACGCGATAGTTCGATGGCGTGGGGGAAGTCGGTCGCCACCACAGGTTTTCCGGCCGATACCGCTTCCGCGAGCACCCCGGACGTGACCTGGCACTGGTTTTCGTAGGGAAGCAAGACGAGATCCGCGGCGAGAATGCTGCGGGCGAGGTCCTCGGACGAAAGGTACCGCCCGTCGATCAGCACGGTATCCTCCAAGCCGAGTGCGGCAACGGTCGCGTTCAAGCGGTCGCGGTAGACGTCGCCGTCTTGAGCGAGAACCTTGGGGTGTGTCTGTCCGAGGACGTGGTACCGAGGGCACGGAAGCATGTCGGTGAGTTGAGCAAATGCGCGAATCGCCCACTCGATGCCTTTACCGGGGCCGATGAGGCCCCACGTGAGCACCGTGGGGCGCTCGGACCTGGCGGGCACCGTCACGTGCGGCAATGGCGGGACGCCGTGCGGAATAACCTGCGCCTTCGACAGGTCCACCAGATAGCCCCGATCGAGGATATTCCTTGCCGTCTCGGCCATGACGACGATGATAGACGCGCGTTGTGCTACCTGTTCCAGTACCCACTTCTGTCGCGGCGTCGGGTCGGTCAGGACCGTGTGGAACACGACGATCGTGGGAACGGTGAGGGCATCGAGAACCGCGATGACCTCGTCTCCGTCGGGGCCACCGTAGATGCCGTACTCGTGTTGTATGACCGCGACGTCTCCGCTGTTGAGCGTTCGCGCCGCGGCCACGATGCTCGCGGGGTTGCCGTTGAGGAGGTGAGTTCTGACGAGCGAGTGCGGATCGTGAGGTAACGGTGGCGACGAACCGTCGATGACACGAACGACAAAGGCGTCATCGTTCGTTTGGGTCATCGATGCGGCGAGCGCGGTGGTGAATGTTGCCAGCCCACAGCGGGTGGGTGGAAAACTGCTAAGAAACCCAAAACGCGCCATACCAACCAACCTCCCCCGACGAGGGAGCTAGAAACTCCCCAGTACGCGGAACGGTTGCCAACCGGCGTCCGTGCGGGATAGCACCTCGTCGTCCTATCCAGTGAGCCCCCTCGATCGATGCGATCGACGAGAAGGACTCGTCACCAGATTACACCTGGGGATCCATTCTCGTCGGGTGAGATTGTTGCGAGGGTACGTCCCTACTCTCGCCAGGAAGTTTCTAGTGATGGCCGCTGCCGATGAGGACGATCGCACTGAAGATCGCGCTGAATACCACTGCGAAGCAAGCAAAGGCCGCTGTGACACGGATGCGGGGAATCCGTCCAGCGTCGTTACGCGAACCGGTTCCCGCGAGGGCTCGTACCCCGAGTGCGAACAAGGCGGGAAGTCCAGCACCTACGATCAGGCTAATAACGATGACGTCGACGAGCGCGTTCCACTCAATGTAGCCCGACATGATCCTCCTACTCCTGGACGTCTACGTTGACGTCTTCGGTTTCTTCATCGTGCTTCTTGCGCTTCTTCTTCTTCTTCTTCTTCCTCTTCTTACGCTTCACAACGAGCAAAGACGGGTCGTGGTCGACAAGCGATTCGGCGATCGCCGCCTCGGCCCCACCTTTAGCCTCCCACGCGTCGTTGACGTTTTTATGGTTCACGGGCTTGCGTCGCGAACGGACGACGATCATAGCCGCGACCACGAGCAGGAGCCCAAAGACGGAATAGGGCCCCGCGACCCGACCAAGGCCATAGCACGCACCGCCCACGAAGGCTGCGGAAGGCACCGTAACCAACCATGCAATGAACATTCGACCTGCGATGTGCCACCGCACGGACGCGCCCTTCTTACCCACGCCCGAGCCCAAAATCGATCCGGTGGCCACGTGCGTCGTCGACAGAGGGAAACCGAAGTGGCTCGACAGGAGGATGACCGCCGCTGACGATGTCTCGGCCGCCATACCCTGGCGAGGTTCGAGTTCCACCAGCCCCTTCCCGAGCGTGCGAATCACGCGCCATCCTCCGGTGTAAGTGCCAAGCCCCATAGCGACCGCGCAACTGAGAATGACCCACAACGGCACGGTGGAGTTCCCGTATCGAACCGGGTCCGATGCGATAAGCGCCAGAAGGATGATGCCCATTGACTTCTGGGCATCGTTGGTTCCATGCGCGAGCGATACCAGCGAGGCTGAACCGATTTGACCCCACCGGAACACACGGTCGTTCGTGTCTTCTGAAACGTCTCTCGTACTCCGGACCACGAGCCACGTCCCGACTGCGGCCACGAGAATGGCAACGATCGGTGCGAATAGCGCGGGAATGAGCACCTTGGCGACGAGTCCACTCCACAGCACGCCGTGCGCGCCAGCCGAAGCGAGCACTGCCCCGACGACACCGCCCACGAGCGCATGTGACGAGCTTGAAGGCAACCCCCACATCCAGGTGAGAAGGTTCCAGACGATACCGCCGATGAGTCCGCCCAGAACGACGTCGAGCGTGACGACGCCCGCATCGACAATTCCCTTGGCGATTGTCGCTGCGACGGCGAGCGACAGAAGTGCCCCCACAACGTTGAGCGATGCTGACAGGAGGACGGCCCGTTTGGGGGTTAAAGCGCGGGTTGCGATCGACGTGGCCATGGCGTTACCCGTGTCGTGGAAGCCGTTCGTGAAGTCGAATGCCAAAGCGGTCGCAACCACGGTGACAAGCAACACTGGTTCAGTCACGAGCCCTATTGTGGCGTATCCCAAGCCCCGAAAGTGCCACCGAAGCGACCAACAACCAAGTCAAGCCGAGATGCGATACCTAGCCAACCTAGGTGTCGCACCTCAGGGTGCCCCGCTGCACATTCACATAGGCGGGATTTCCCCACATGATGGTTGAGACGTTGGCACCGACGGTGCCAATAATCATCGGCCCACCGTCAACATCGGCGATGCTGAACATGCGTTCGGTAACGTCCGTCTCCGTGCTGCCGCCGACGAGGATGGTGGTAACTCGTTCAGTGGTCACGGCTGCTTCTGCGGGGAACATCGCCTCGATGGTCGCCGTGGGCGTGCCCAGGCGCAAGCCGCGAGGCCCCACCGGTCCCATGGGCGCAGTCGGAAGATTGTCGGACTGCACCACCAGAAGGAAGGCCTGCACCTTCTCGGCTCCCGGTGCTACCGCAGGGTCATTCCAGTCGGTGATCAGGAACAGTCCCCATGGCGGCGTTGAGGGGGTGCCAGAGAACAACATCGGAGAGACGATATCGCCGCAAGCGGACTCTGTGACGGCAGGGCTGATGTTCGGCGCGAATACCGAGGCTGCCTGGTTGTAGGGAATCCCGCCGAAGTCGGTGGCTCCAAAGGAGACTTCACCTGGAACCGTGAGCGGTCCGGCGTTGGCTAGCGGCCCCGGATCCGACGTCGGTGTCGGGCTCGAAGCTGGGGTTGCGGAGGCCGATGGCGACGCGATGGGTGTCGGCTCCAGTGTTGGAGTGACCGACACGGACGCTCCCGGCGAGGTGCACCCCGCAACGAGAGAGACAAGGAACGCGGCTGCAACTGCAGTTGTGGTCTTCATGCCAAGCCAGCCTAGGGCGCAAACGCGACATTCGCATCTTGAACGGCAAATCCGATGCTACTCACCGGGTACGCTCCCTCGCGCAGATCGTGAACTCGTGAGGATTGATCCACGGATGTCTCACGACGTCGCCTCGAATCCGCTCCAATCGTCAGTCGTCGATGACCGCTTCGCCTCTCGAAACGAGTTCGGCGAGGCGGTCGCGCATCTCCTGAACTTGCTCGGGCGGGTGGCCGATCCAATCCGAAATCTCCCCTACGACACGGACGGGTTCGCGAGTGCGGTACGACCTGCTGGGGTTTCCGGCGAACTTCGTGTTCGTCAGATTGGGGTCGTCCTCTAGAGGGCCCATCGGTTCGACGATGTAGATCCGGCCCCTCCCCTGCCCCACCGCGAGCTCGGCACCCCAGGTCGCCGCGTCGAGGGTCTGAGTGATGTAGACGTAGTTCGTGACCCGGCCTTTCTCGAAATTCGAGTCCTGACCTGCCTCAAGCAGGTCGCCGATCGCCAGATCTGCCTTCGTCCCGTGGAGGTACACCCCCGATTCGAATTCCTCAAACGGTATCGGCGTTTTCGCCATAGGACTTCCCCCTTTTCGTAGGACTTCCATTCTCGACGAGGAGGACGCGATGGCGCGTCCTCCTCGGAACTATCCCCAAGCGGGATGAGCTTCGTGCGGTACTTCCCCAGCGAACCATGGAGATCCTCAATCTGCTCGGTCACGTCGTCGATGCCATCGATAGCCGTCGCCTCGCCCTTGGTCTCTAGGCCAGCGCGGAGTCAACGGGCGGGCGTACAGTGAAGTGGTGGCCAAGGTAGAAGACGATTCTTCGCAGCATAAATAGCCGGACCGGGGGCGGCACATGTCGCAGCACCAGGACCAACCAAATACCGGTGAAACCTCCGACAACCTCGGTGGGCCTGCCTTCGCGTCAGACGCTCCCAGCGGCGTCTTCGCACCTAGCGCGAGGCATCGGCAGCTTCGCGTACTCCTTGAGCACTCCCCGGACGCCATCGCCATTGTCGACAAGGACGGTTTGGTGTCGGAGTGGAATCCGGCAGCCGAGGCTCTGTTTGGGATCCCGCGGCCCGCCGCCGTGGGAGCGTCTGTCTGGACCGCTTTCACCCCCCCATACAGCGAGCACTTCAACACCGCCTGGGAGCAGTTGCTGGCCGGTGAGGCTTCACAACGCTTCGACCTCCAGTGGAGCACAGGGGGCGGTCCGAAACTGAAACTGGGCGTGATCGTTGCGCCGATTCGGTCGAACAGCATCCTGGTCGGCGCGGTAATGATTCTTCGTAATCTCAGCGCGAGCGACACGATACACGTCCCGCCCCTCCGACATGAGGCCGCGACTCGTGTTTCGGATGGGACGCCAGCGTCGGCGGAGCGGGAACTCGATGAACCCACGGGATTGCAGGGACGACGGTGGCTCCAGTGGTACCTCTCAACGCCCCCAGCCACAGGAATGGGGCGCGGTATCGCCGTATTCGACTTCGACGGGTTCGACCAGATGAACGTCACCTATGGTTCGGACGCGGCCGACGACGTGGTGAATGAATTTGCCATGATGTTGACTTCGCTAGACACCCCGGGCACCTTCGCGCATTTGCGAGGAAACGTCTTCGCATTTGTGGTCGACGCGATGGACCCGGTGGGCGCCCTGAACACGTTCGTTTCCGCCGTTACCGCCGCGCTCGAAAAGCCATTCGCAATCGGGGACGACGAGATGTGGCTCGTTCCCAGCATTGGTCTTGCCACCACCGCTCTCGTCGCAGGTGGCGACCTTCTGGCGGCCGCGCGGGATGCGCTGCAATCCGCGAGGGAAGTCGGCGGCTCAGTCGCTGTCTACTACGAAACATCGATGGAGGCCAGCGCAACATCGAGCTTCAAGCTGGCGAGCGACCTTCATCACGCGATCGAGCAAGATGAGTTCCGCCTGCACTACCAGCCCATCATGGAGTTCGCTACCAACGAGATCACGGGTGCCGAGGCACTGGTGAGATGGGAACGCCCAGGGTATGGTCTGCTCGCCCCAGGGTTCTTTGTCGATGCGGCGGAGCGAACCGGGCAGATCATCCCGCTGGGCACGTGGGTGATACGCACGGCATGTGCCAACGCTTCGCGACTCGGAGACCATTCGGGTGGGCCACGGACCATGAGTATCAACGTCTCGGCCCGCCAATTGCGCGATCCAGGCTTGGTCGCCACTCTCCGCGAGGCGATGCTCGAGAGCAAGTGCGCACCGTCAACGATCGTCATCGAAGTGACAGAGTCCATCCTTCTGCACGATCTCAACTCGGTTGCCGAGTCGCTGGAGGCAATCAAGGCTCTGGACGTTGGCCTCGACCTTGATGACTTTGGCACCGGGTACTCGTCGCTGCAATATCTCAGGAACCTCCCAATCGATCGTCTCAAGGTGGACCAGGGCTTCGTGGCTGGCCTAGGTGTCAGCAGCGCCGACACCGCGATCGTTGCCTCCACCATCGCCTTGGCACACGCGCTCGGCCTGAAGGCAATTGCCGAAGGAGTCGAGACCAATGAACAACTCGCCGTGCTACGAGAAATGGGGTGTGACTTCGCGCAGGGCTACCTGCTGAGCCAACCCGCTGACATCGACACGTTCACGGCGTGGCTCGATGCCTATGTTCCCTCCGCACTCCTTCCCTCCGCACTCCTTCCCTCCGCGGTCGAGTCCATAGCCGCGATCGTGAAGGAACGCACTGACACTGCTGACCGCCGCGACACGAAGGCAGACCGCCGCGACACGAAGGCTGACCGCCGCGACACGGCCGCCAACGAACGCGAAAGGATCGCCGACTTGCGAGACGTAGCCGCGACTGGGCGCGAGCAAGCCGAGGACGACCGGGAGCGTACGAGTA
>CAZMCU010000028.1:0-22932 GCA_964564915.1 uncultured Demequinaceae bacterium
GGACCACCCCCGGGGAAAAACCGGGGAAAACCCTTATGACGGGAACCTGGCAAACCGCCTAGTGTTATTGCCGTGCCCACGATCCAGACGGAAGCCGTCACACGAACGTTCGGGCCCGTCGTCGCCCTCTCCAACCTCACGGTCGAGATGCCGACCGGCGTCGTCGGTCTTGTCGGCGCGAACGGCGCGGGCAAGTCCACGCTCATCAAGATCCTCCTCGGCCTCATCCCACCAACGTCCGGAAGGGCGAGCATCCTCGGCATGGACTGCTTGACGGACGGGCTCAAGATTCGCGAGGTCGTGGGGTACATGCCGGAGAGCGATTGCCTCCCCCTCGACATCTCCGCGACGGAGTTCCTCGTCCACATGGGGCGTATGTCCGGCCTCCCCACCCACGTTTCGCGCGAGCGCACCGCGGATACCCTTCGCCACGTCGGCCTCTACGAGGAGCGCTACCGCCCCATCGGCGGGTACTCGACCGGCATGAAGCAGCGCGTCAAACTCGCCCAGGCGCTCGTCCACGACCCCAAGCTCGTCTTCCTCGACGAACCGACGAACGGCCTCGACCCCGCCGGCCGCGACGACATGCTCGACCTCATCGAACGCATCGGCTCGGACTTCAACATCTCCGTCGTCGTCACGTCCCACCTCCTCGGCGAACTCGAACGCATCGCCGACCACATCGTCGTCATCGAGGAAGGCGTTCTCCAGCGATCGACATCGACGGCCGACGCCACCCAGTTCAGCGGGTCCATGCTCGTCGAGGTCACGGACCGGATGGACGACGTTCTCGCGCGCCTCAAGAAGAAGGGGGCGAAAGTCGCGGCGGGGACGACGGTAGGCACCTTCGCCGTCGAACTGACCGACGAGAAGGTGCTCGCGTGGATTCAAGCGATCGTCGCCGACCTTGGGGTGGGGCTCATCCGCATGCAGCGGAAACGCCACCACCTCTCCGAGATCTTCCGGACGGAGGTGGAGGCGTAATGGCGAGCGCGGATTCGGCCCACGGCGTCATCCACGACATCGGTTTCCGGCATTACGACGGGCCGAGGCTGGGCAGGGGATGGGCCGTTCGTTCCCTCCTCGTCGAGACCCTCCGCGGGGTGTTCGGGCTGGGCCGGCCATCGAAGGTCAAGACGATGCCGTGGGTGCTCCTCTCGCTCATCACGGTGCCCGCCCTCGTCATGGTCGTCGTCCTCATCCTGACGAAGCAATCGCTTCCGCTCTCGTACACCCAGTACCCCATCGGCATGTGGCTTCTCATCGCGATGTTCATCGCGGGACGCGCGCCCTACGCCGCCTCGCGCGACCTTCGCGACGGCGTCATGCCCCTCTACCTCTCGAGGCCAATGCTGCGACGCGACTACGTCTTCGCCAAGTTCGCAGGGCTCTCCATCGGAACGTTCATTTTCGTCGCCGTGCCCGAAACGGTGCTTCTGATCGGCTCGTTACTCGCCAAACTCCCCGCTTGGCACGAGATCGGTCAGTGGACCGGAGGGATAGTCATGGCCGCCATCCTCTCGATCCTCTTGAGCGCCATCGGACTCGTTTTCGCGGCCTTTACCCCCCGCAGGGGCACGGGGGTGGCCGCGATCATGACGACACTCATCATGACCAGCGCGATCGCGGGAATCCTCGAGGAGGTCATGCGCGAGACCGGTCACGGTGAGTTTGCGAGATACTTCCGCGCGCTCAACCCGTTTAGCCTCGTTTCGGAGTTGGGGCACTCCTACCTGGGTGTTGCCCTCCTCGACGAGGGGGGTGGCCCCGGCAACGGCGGCGGATCTCTGTATGTCGATCCCTCCCGCTTCACCATCGGCGTGGTCTTCACGCTCATCCTGGTCGGGATTGTCGCCGGATGCTACGGACTCCTCACGCGCCGCTACAAAAAGGTCGGTGGGGTATGAGCCTCATCGAACTCACGGGGGTCTCCCGCTGGTTTGGGAACGTCGTCGCCGTCAACGACGTGACGATGACGATCGGGGCGGGTGTCACCGGCCTCCTGGGCCCCAACGGGGCCGGCAAGTCCACGCTCCTCTCGATGATGAGCGGCTTCCTCGCCCCGTCCGCCGGCACCGTCACGCTCGACGGCGTCCCGGTGTGGCTCAACACCGACGTCTATCGACGCATCGGCTTGGTCCCCGAAACCGAGGCGCTCTACGATTCGCTGACCGGCTGGGAGTTCGTCCTCATCAACGCGCAATTGCACCAACTCCCCGACCCGGCCGCGGCGACGCGCAGGGCCATCGCCGCCGTCGACATGGTCGACGCCCAAAAGCGCGAGGTCGGCAAGTACTCGAAGGGAATGAAGCAGCGGATCAAGATGGCCACCGCACTCGTCCACGAACCGGAGGTCCTGCTCCTCGACGAACCGTTCAACGGCATGGACCCACGGCAGCGCATGCACCTCCTCGACCTGCTCCAGTCGCTCGCGGCCGAGGGGCGGACGGTTCTCTTCAGCAGCCACATCCTCGAGGAGGTGGAACAGATCGCCGGCACCATCGAGGTTCTCGTCGCGGGCCGCCACGCCGCCTCCGGAGACTTCCGTAAGATTCGCAGGCTCATGACGGAACGCCCGCATCAGTACTCGATCACCTCGGCGGACGACCGCAAACTCGCGGCCGCGATCATCGCCGACGGATCCGCCGACGCCGTGAGCCTCTCCGTGAAGGGGCTCGAGGTTCAGGCCTCCGACTTCGGTCGCTTTGTCCAGGCCCTTCCCCGACTGGCTCAGGCGGGTCACATCCAACTGTTCGAGGTGACTCCCGCCGACGAGTCCCTCGAAAGCGTCTTCGCCTACCTGGTGTCGCGATGAGTCTCAGCGGAAGGAACGGGTCCCGATGAACGTCGTCGTCATGCGGCTCACGATGCGCGGCCTCCTCGGGGGAAAGCGAGCGTTGCTCCTTCTCCTGCTACCCGCGCTTCTCCTGCTCGTTGCGGGTCTGACGCGCTGGGGCTCGGGCGGCAACCCCGACGCGACCTCGGCCATGGCCGCCAACTTCGCCATGGGGACGCTCCTCCCCCTCATGTGCCTCCTCATCGGAACCGGTGCGATCGGCCCCGAGATCGAGGACGGCTCAATCGTCTACCTCCTCGCCAAGCCTCTTCCCCGCCGAACCATCGCCCTGTCCAAACTGACGGTCGCCATCACCGCGTCCTTGGTGCTCGGCACGATCTCGACCGTCGCCGCCATCCTCATCGCCGGCGATCAAGGCTGGTGGCTCACGAACGCGTACGTCACCTCCGTTGCACTCGCCGCCATCGGCTACACCGCCATCTTCTTCATGCTCGCGATCGTCAGTCGCAGCGCGGTGATCGTCGGACTCATTTACGCCCTGCTGTGGGAAGGCGTTCTCGGCGGATACGTCCCCGGAATCCGCGTGCTCAGCGTTCGACAGTGGGCGCTCTCCGCGGCGGAACGCGTTCTCGACGGCCAACCCAGCCTGATGCCCCACTCCGAGGTCAGCCTCACCACGGGCCTCATCATGCTCGCCATCACGACGGTCGTGGTGACCGTGCTCGGCGTCCGCAAACTCAAAACCCTTCCCATGAGGGTCGCCGAGTAAAGAACCCCCTGGAAACGGATCAAGGCGGAGCCCAAAGGACCCCGCCCTGTCCCGGCGACACGAGCGCGAGGGGGGTAGAAGGGGGAGCGCCCGCGTCGCACGGCTGGTGCCTGCTACGTCGCTACGAGAATAACTCCCCTCGGCAACGGCGTCGCACGCGTGCTCGATGGCTATGTCCGTATAGCCCCCCCAATGTCCATAAGGTCCTCCTCGATCGTATCCCCTGGTGTCCGCATCGCGCGGCTTGCCGTGATCCTGCCCCCGCGCTACCCTGACACCACAAAGAGGAAGGCAGGGACATGAGCGACTTCTCGCTCCGCGTCACACCGGTGACCGCGTTGTCCCGTGTCCACGCGACACTGGTTCCCCTTCCCACCCGTGCGTCGATGTGCGCCTGTGGCGCGTGCTGCTGCGTTTGTCTCTAGAGCGCTGGCACCCGCTTTCCCAGCGCCGGGGGTTCCCCCCGCGCCAGCGCTCGCCCCATCACCAGGAATTGTGACGACCCTCGCGGTCGTTCTCCCATCGTCAACCGGAAGGGGCCTCTCATGGCACAGATCTACGATGACATCACGCAACTCGTTGGCAACACCCCGCTCGTCCGCATCAACCGCCTCACCAAGGGCGTGAAGGCGACCATCCTCGCCAAGCTTGAGTTCTACAACCCAGCAAACTCCGTCAAGGATCGCCTCGGTGTCGCGATTATCGACGCCGCGGAACGAGACGGGTCGCTCAAACCGGGCGGAACCATCGTCGAGGCCACGTCGGGTAACACCGGCATCGCGCTCGCCATGGTCGGTGCCGCCCGCGGCTACAAGGTCGTCCTCACCATGCCGGACTCCATGTCCAAGGAACGCCGCGCGCTGCTTCGGGCGTTCGGGGCGGAGCTCATCCTGACCCCCGGCCCGGATGGCATGAAGGGGGCCGTCGACGCCGCGGAACGAATCGCCGCGGAACGCCCCGGCGCGATCCTCGCCCGGCAGTTTGCCAACGTCGCCAACCCCGAGATCCACCGGACGACGACGGCGGAGGAGATCTGGACGGACACGGTAGGCGCGGTCGACATCTTCGTCGCGGGAATCGGCACCGGGGGCACGATCACCGGCGTGGGAGAGGTGCTCAAGAAGCGCAACCCCAACGTCCAGATCATCGGGGTCGAGCCCGCGGAATCGCCCATCCTCAATGGTGGCCAGCCCGGTCCCCACAAGATCCAGGGCATCGGCGCCAACTTTGTTCCCGAGATCCTCAACACCGAGGTCTACGACGAGATCGTCGACGTGGACTCCGAGGCCGCGATGGCGATGGCGAGGCGCGCGGCCCGGGAAGAGGGGCTGCTCGTGGGCATCTCGTCCGGTGCCGCCCTTCACGCGGCGATCGAGGTGGGCAAGCGCCCCGCCAACAAGGGCAAGACGATCGTCGTCATCATCCCGTCCTTCGGGGAGCGCTACCTCTCGACCCCGCTCTATGCGGACCTAATGGACTAGGCCTCCCATGGAACGGAACAGGAGTAGTCGGGGAGCCCATCCCCCGGTAGGTTCGAAACGTCTCGCTAAACGCGACGCGAGTGAGGAGCGATCATGGCGGAGCGAGTAGGTATCTTCCGGCGAATCCAGGAGGACCTGTGCGCCGCCCGGAATCGCGACCCCGCCGCGCGATCGACGTTCGTGATCCTCGTGTCCTATCAGGGCGTCCACGCCTTGTGGTACCACCGCTACGCCCACTGGCTATGGCGTCACGGACTCAAGCGCTCGGGCAGGTTCGTCTCCCAGTACGCCCGCAGGGCCACCGGCATCGAGATCCACCCCGGTGCTCAGATCGGACGCCGGGTGTTCATCGATCACGGCATGGGGGTCGTCATCGGGGAGACCTCCATCGTGGGCAACGACGTGCTCCTCTTCCACGGCGTCACGCTCGGTGGCACGTCGATGACGACGGGGAAACGCCACCCGACGATCGGCGACCGGGTCGTCGTCGGCGCGGGGGCGAAGATCCTCGGGGCGATTTACGTTGGGAACGACGCCAGGATCGGGGCGAACGCCGTCGTCGTCAAGGACGTTCCCGAAGGGGCGACGGCCGTCGGCGTCCCCGCGGCTATCCGCGAACACCCCAAACCCAAGGAGGCGAAGACCGCGGCGTCATGCGTCGACCAGGGAGACTCGCATCGGCACCCAGGAGACGCCCCGCTCTACGATGGTGACGACGTCCACGAACCCGCTATGTACTACATCTAGGACCCCTATGGACAATCTCACCGGTATCAACGTTGGCTCGGGAGACGCGTGCGAACCGTCCCCACCCGGATCGAACCACGCCCCGGACGACGAGGTTCTCGCCGCCCTTCTCGCCACCACGCGGACGGTCGCCATCGTCGGCGTTTCCCCCAATCCCGAACGTACGTCCCACGAGGTGGCGGCGTGGCTGGCCGCCAACACCCCCTACGACCTCTATTGGGTCAATCCCGTCGCTCGGGGCGAGACGATCTTGGGCCGTCCGATCTACTCCTCGCTCACCGACCTTCCCGTCGTTCCCGACATCGTCGACGTGTTCCGTCGTGCCGATGCCGTCCCTCCCGTCGTCGACGAGGCGATCGCAATCGGGGCTAGAGCCGTGTGGATGCAACTCGGGATCGTGAACGAAGGGGCGGCCGCAACCGCACAGGCGGCGGGTCTCACGGTGATTCAGAACCGCTGCATCAAGATCGAGTATGCGCGTTTGCGCGGCGCGATCGAAGCCGCGAGAACCTAGCCTTCCCCTCCCGGCGATTGTTGCCGAATCGTGTCCCCCTAGCCCTGGCGCAGCATCGAAGCCGCCTGCCATCATCGTGTCCATGACCATGCCAGACGGCTACCGGCTCGTCGACCTTCCGCGCGAGCGCGGGCGCGAGATGCTCGAGATCAACGAATGGGCTTTCGCGTTCGCCACTCGTCCCACCGAGGTCGAAGCGGTCCTCGAGTGCTACCCGTTCGATCGGGGACGCGCGATCGAAATCACCGACGCCACGCGTGGCCCGGTCGGTGCCCTCGCCGCCGCCCACTCCTCGTTCGAGTTTCAGATGAGGGTTCCCGGTGGTGCCGTCGTTCCCACGGCGGGCCTCACGTGGGTGGGCGTCCATCAAGGCCACCGACGTCGCGGGCTATTGACCGCGATGATGGACGATCACTTCACGCGCTCACTCGCACGCGGCGAGGCCGTAAGCACGCTGTTTGCGGCCGAACCCTCGATCTACCAACGTTTCGGATACGGCCTCGCATCGCGCGATCTCCGCATGAAAATCGGCCGCAAGCCGACCTTCCGTGAGGTCCCGGGCTCCGACGACCTGATCGTCACGCTCGAGACGTGCGACAGTGCGAAGCACGGTCCGATCGTCCGCGGGTTCCAAGCCGATCTCCAGCGGCCCGGTACCAACACCAACGTTCCCGACCCCTTGCTCAACAACCTCGTTAGCGACCTGGAGTCGGATCGCGAAGGCAAGGAAGCCCTCCGCTTCCTCACCGTGCGTGACGGGGACGCCGTCGTCGGATGGGCCATCTTCCGTCGCAAGGGTGAGTGGAGCGACTGGGACCCCAGCGGCGTCGTAAAGACGCCGGCGTGGGGTACCCTCACGGCAGCCGCCTCTCGACGCCTCTGGTCCGTCCTCGCCGACCTCGATCTCATGGCATCCACGCACTGCTGGCTCGTCGCTCTAGACGACCCGCTGCTCCACCTCCTCGTCGACGAGCGTGCCGCCAAGCCTGACCTCCGGGACAACCTGTGGGTGCGCCTCCTCGACATCAAGGCGGCCCTCGAGGGGCGCGGGTACGAGGCGGACGCCGACGTCGTCGTTGACATCGCGGATCAGCAGGTTCCGGCAAACGTGGGCCAGTGGCGCGTGACCGTCTCCCGTGGAGCGGCGACGGTCTCACCCGCACCGGGCGCGGATCCGGACCTCTCCATGAACATCCAGGAACTCGGTGCCGCCTACCTGGGTGGAGTGTCGATCGACGCCCTCGCCCGCGCGAGCCTCATCACCGAACACACCCCGGGAGCCGCCCACTCGCTCGGGCGCGCGATGTGGTCATCGATCGCTCCGGTCTGCAACATCAGTTTCTAGGTGCGAGCCTCGTAGTCCGAGAGCTCCTTGATCCTGCGCTGGTGTCGCGCCTCGCCGGAAAACGGTTCGTCGAGGAACGCTTGAATAATCTCCAAGGCCTCCTCAAGCCCGTGCTGCCGCGCCCCGAGGGCGATGATGTTCGCGTCGTTGTGGGAGCGGCCCAACTTGGCTGTCTCGACGTTCCACGCGAGGACGGCGCGTACCCCCTTGACCTTGTTCGCCGCGATCTGCTCACCGTTACCGGAACCGCCCAAGACGATGCCGAGCGACCCAGGGTCCGCGACGACGGCCTCACCAGCCGAGAAGCAGAAAGGCGGGTAGTCGTCCTCGGAGTCGTAGTCGGCGGCCCCGTGATCGATCACTTCGTGACCCACGACGGAGAGTCCCTCGATGAGCAGTTGCTTGAGCTCATAGCCCGCGTGATCCGCGGCGACATGGATGCGCATAGCGCTTATTGTGCCAGCAGGAGGGGATGTCACCGTTCGGGTGCGCTCCTCGCTTAGGCTGGGTCCATGACGCCCGACACCCCCACACGCAAGTCCGGACTCGACCCGTCGACCTTCTCCACAACCGTCGAACCGGGAGACGACTTCTTCCGCTACGTCAACGGCCCGTGGCTCGACACGCACGAGATCCCTCCGGACCGGGCGAGCGATGGCCACTTTTACCGCCTCCGCGATCTTTGCGAGGAACGCGTTCGCGCGATCATCGAAGGCGCGCAGACGACGTCCCAAATCGGCGCCCTCTACGCGTCGTTCATGGACGAGGAGAAGTGCGACTCCCTGGGGACGTCTCCCCTCGCCGCCGATCTCACGTTCATTGAGACGGCGGACGACCCGGAGGACCTTGCCCGCGTCATGGGGGATCTCGAACGCGCCGGCGTCGGTGGTGCCATTGCACGCGAGGTGTGGGCCGACTTCGGCGATCCCGATCGCATGGTCCTCTACCTCGGCCAGGGGGGAATCAGCCTTCCCGATGAGGCGTACTACCGCGAGGACCAGCACGCCGCCGTGCGGGCGAAATACGTTGCGCACATCGATCGAATGGCGGAACTCGCGGAGGACGCTCTCAGCCAGCACGCCTTCACGGGTGAGGGCATTCTCGCGCTCGAGACCGCCGTCGCGAAGCACCATTGGGATATCGTCAAGACGCGCGAACACGATCAGACTTACAACCCGACGACGCTTAAGGACCTAGAGAAGTCGGCGCCCGGTTTTTCCTGGCGAACCTGGGCTTCGGCGCTCCACCTCCCCGAGGCGGCTCACGACAAGCTCGTCGCGCAAGAACCGTCGTTCTTCGAGGCTTTCTCGCACCTGTGGATTGAACGCCCGCTGGAGGACTGGAAGGCGTGGCTCCGGTGGCGTGTGGTCTCTTCTCGCTCGCCGTACCTGACCCCGGAAATCTCTCGCGCGAACTTCGACTTCTACGGCACCGTCCTCACGGGGGCACCGGAACAGAGGGAGCGGTGGAAGCGAGCCGTCGGGCTTGTTGACGGAACGCTCGGCGAGATCGTCGGACAGGAATACATCACGCGCCACTTCCCGCCAGAGCATAAGGCGCGGATGGAGGAACTCGTGGGCAACCTGGTCGAGGCGTACCGCTCCTCGATCATGGCGCTCGATTGGATGACTGCGGCAACCAAGTCGCGGGCGCTCGATAAGCTCGACCAGTTCGTCCCCAAAATCGGTTACCCGAACAAGTGGCGCGACTACTCGGGGCTGACGCTCCTCCCCGACGACCTCATCGGCAACGTCCGTCGGGCGTCGGCCTTCGACGAGGACTACGAGTGGTCAAAGCTCCTTAAGCCAACCGATCGCGAGGAGTGGTTCACCCACCCGCAAACGGTCAACGCGTTCTACAACCCGACCGCGAACGAGATCGTGTTCCCCGCCGCCATCCTGCAACCGCCCTTCTTCGACGCCGACGCCGACGACGCCGCCAACTATGGCGCGATTGGGACCATCATTGGGCACGAGATTGGGCACGGATTCGACGACCAGGGATCGAAGTTCGACGGCCGGGGCCGAATGCACGACTGGTGGACGGAGGAGGACCGGGCGGCGTTCACGGACCGTACCTCCATCCTCATCTCTCAGTTCGACTCCTACTCGCCCGCCCAACTGAGCCCGGAACACCACGTCAACGGGGCGCTCACGATCGGGGAAAACATCGGCGACCTCGCGGGAGCGGAAATCGCACTCAAGGCTTACGCGATCGCGTGCGGTGGCTCGCTCGACGACGCCCCGGAGATCGACGGACTCACCGGTATCCAGCGCTACTTCCTCAGTTTCGCTGGCGCGGAGCAAGGGAAATCCCGGGACGAAGCTCTGATCACGCAGATCAGTTCCGACCCTCACTCGCCGAGCGAGTTCCGCGTCAACGGCGTCGTTCGCAACATGGAGCCGTGGTACGAGGCATTCGACGTGACCCCGGGGTTCGCCCTATGGCTCGACCCGGAGAAGCGCGTCAGCATCTGGTAAACGCGGAACGCCTGCGCGTCACCGCACCCGCCCTAGTTCGGCGCGTCCCACTTCAGGGCGACCGGATTTCCGGGGTCCGTGTGATCGAGGACAATGTGCGCAAAGTGTTGGGGCTTGGCCTCGTCCCGGTAGAGGGCCTGACCGGGAAGGTAGCGCGCGCGGTATCGCACCTCGACCGCCTCCGGAGATCCAAACAGGTGTGCATCGCGCTCCTTGGCCCGCTCCAGGATCACCTCCTCCGGGACATGGAGGTAGATCGCGAGATCCCACCAGTGCGCGATTTCCGGACGAAGAAGGAAGACGCCGTCGAAGATCAAGACACACCGCTGGGGAACCACCGTGGGGTCGTCATCGACCTCCGCGTCGACCCGATAGTCGAACACCCGCGTGCGGACTTCCGGGGCACCGCTTTGGAAGGGGACGAGCAGGTTCTCTTCGAGCGCGGCGTGATTGAACGAGTCTCGGTAGTAGCCGTGAGGCGAGTCGTAGCCGCGCGCCAATCGCTCGCTCTGCGGCCGGTGGAATCCATCGATGGAAGCACGCAGGGTCGGCACCGAGAGGGCGCGGGCAACGGCGTCCGCGAGGGTGGTCTTCCCCGCCGCGTCGGGACCGTCGAACGCGACAAGCACCCGGTCGCGCGGCGCGTGGGAAGCGATCACCCGCTCGAGTCCAGCGATGACTCCCACGGCTTCATGGTAGCGAAGCCGATCGGGAGGGCGCTCGGTCACGGTGCGCGAAGCGCCGGTAGTCTCGAATCATGACCGAGGACTGGTTCGCGGGTGACCCCCGTACGAACGCCGAGCGCATGCGCGCCGGCGACGACTACATCGCCGAGGGACCGGAGATTAGCCGCGCTCTCGTCGAGGGCGCGCAACGTGCCGCCCAATTCTCCGCGTTGTACGCGGACTCGCCCGATGGTGCCCAGGCCCTCTTGACGAAACTGCTCGGCGCCATCGGCGAAGGCACGTACATCCGCGGCCCCCTCTTTGTCGACTACGGCACCAACATCACCATCGGCTCCGGGTGTTTCGCCAACTACGGGCTCGTCGCGCTCGACGTCGCACCCATCACGATCGGAAACGACGTGCAGATCGGCCCGAACGTCCAACTCCTCACCCCCAATCACCCCGTCGACGCGGCTCGGCGACGCGCCAAGCTTGAGTCGGCCACGCCGATCGTCATCGGTGACAACGTGTGGCTCGGGGGTGGCGTCATCGTTCTTGGGGGCGTGACGATCGGCGAGAACACCGTGGTGGGAGCGGGCGCGGTGGTGATCCGCGACCTTCCCGCGAACGTCGTCGCCGTCGGAAACCCCGCCCGCGTCGTGCGCGAAATTACCTAAGCATTACGATTCGGCTTCGACCCTCCCACGTGTCGTCGCGGCGTGCGATGATTCGACGCATGACCGCCCCCGCGCCCTCCCTCTGGCGCAATCGGTCGTTCATGCTCCTGCTCTCCGGAGAGACGGCGTCGACGTTCCTCGCCGCCTTCCTGCACGTCGCGCTTCCCGCGATCGCGGTCACCACCCTCGTCGCGTCGGAATTCCAGGTTGGCCTGCTCGGGGCATCGGAGAGCGCGGCCTTCCTGTTCCTCACGCTCCCCGCGGGCGCCTGGGTCGATCGCCTGTCGCGACGCCGGGTGATGATTGCCGCGAACCTCGTGCGCGCCGCGCTCGTCGCGCTCATTCCCCTCGCGTGGGTCTTCAACATCCTGAGCATCCCTTGGCTTCTGTGGATCGTGTTTGGCCTCGGGGTGTGCCGGGTGTTCTTTGACGTCGCCTACATGAGCATCCTGCCGACGCTCGTGACGAAGGCGACTCTCACCGACGCCAACTCCCGCCTCCAAGCGACCTTCGAGGTGGCGAACGCTACGGGCCCAAGCATCGCCGGCCCGCTGGTTGCGGCGTTCTCCGCCCCCGTCGCTCCCCTGATGAGCGTGGGTGGTTTCTTGGCGTCGGCCTTCACCTCGTGGCGGATCCGGGAGCCGGTCGTCACCCGCACGGTCGCCCAGCGGGACCTCGGAGGCGAGATCCGTGAGGGCCTGGACTTCGTTCGCCACCACCCGCTCATCTCCCGCGTTGTTTACTCCGCGATGCTCTCGAACCTGTTCGGGGGTCTCACCTTCACGATGTTCCCCGTCCTCGTCCTGCGGCAGTTCGGATTCGGGCCGACGGGTCTCGGCCTCCTCATGACGATCAGTTCGTTGGGCGCGCTGGCGGGTGCCCTCGCCGGACCCGTGTTCGTCAAGCGCTTGGGCGACGGTCACGCGATCCCGATGACGGCACTCTACGAGGCGGTGGCCGGATTCGGCGTACCCGCGTCGCTTCTCGTCCCCCACGCGTTCGCCTTCGCGACCCTTGCGGTGAGTGGCTTTCTCATGATGTTCGGCATCGTCGCCTTCAACATCGCCCAGGTGAGCCTCCGGCAACGCGTCTGTCCCGAGCGGCTCCTTGGCCGCATGAACGCGACGGTCCGTTTCGCGGTCTGGGGCGTCAACCCCTTCGCGTCGCTGCTGTCCGGAACCATCGCGATGCTCATCGGCCTACAGGGCCTGTTTTGGATCGGTGCGACGGGATCGATGCTCGCGATCCTCATCCTCGTCTTCTCTCCCCTGTGGCACTTGAAGAAGGTCGACAGTTACGAAGAGGGAGTAGCGGCAGAAGGGCTCGCCGAACTACCGCCACCGGTGCTGTAGGCGCGGCAAATAGCGACGCGCCCCCAACCAAACGGGCGTGGGCTCCGTTCGTGCGATGGTTACCAACCAGGGTTGTCGGGTACGGTGTCTCCGGCGCCCATCCGAGCGCGGTTAAGGGGTGAAGGTCATGACGATTGCGGAGAACGGCGCGGAAGCCGCCCCGATGGGATCGAGGGCACCGCGGAGGCGCGGCCCGCTGACGACCAGGGGCACGGTCGCCATCATCGGAACCGGACTAACCATAGCCGTCGCCGCGGGGCTTGTCGGTTGTACCGCATCAGAATCACACTCCACCCCCACCGTCAGCCCCGACGCGTCCCCTTCCGTCTCCGGTGTGACCACTATCGGCCCCGACGGGATGACCCTCGCGGGCCAGGTCACGGTCGAACCGTACCTTCCGGACGCGCTCCCCCTTCCCGCGGGAGTCTGGGACCGCACCGGCCCCGGCTGGGTGCTGGCTACCTACCTTCCGTCGTGGACCGATTTGGACTCGTACACGATCCACACTCTCGATACCCAGGTGGTCTACCTCGTCAGCCCCGACGGCACTCGCTACCAGGTAGCGGAACTCGATCCCACGCAACCCCTGTGGATCGACTCGTGGTCGGCGGGAGAAAGCACGGCCTTCGTTCGCGCGTGCTGGGACGCGGCGTGCATGGGTGGCACGGGCGATACGATGATCCTCGACCTCAACACGGGGGCGCTCTCGACGGAGGGAGTCCCCTTCGCGGGTGGCTGGGTCAGCAGGACCCTCGCTGGGCACGTCAGGGTGTGGGACATAGAAGGGCAGGTTCCGGTGGCGGGATACATCGAGCACGATGGCACCTTCACGCAGTTGGGCGGAGACGGCATGCTTCCCGGCGACGTCTCGCCCGGCGGGACGTGGATTATCGCCGGTCACTACTGGGGCAACGGAATCGATGAGGCGGGGGTCTACTCGATGGCGACGGGCGAGCCCGTTGCGCTCCCCTCCCTCGACGGCGTGCCGTGCTACGCCCAACGGTGGGAGGACGACGACCACGTCGTCGTCTCGTGCGGCACCGACACTCGCGTGGGGAGCGGCTTCGGCGACTACGACCCCGACGCTCCCCCACCGGAGGTCCGCCCATACCGGCTGGTCGACCTGTCAACGGGAACCGCCACCGCGACAACCGATCCGTGGGATACGGAGGATGGTGGCCTGGCCTGGCGGAGCGTGTCGATCTCGCCCCATGTGTGGGCCGGATACCAGGCGAACGGCTCGTCGATGCCGGGGATCGAGGATCACGGTGTGGTACGGGAACTCACGGTGAGCGCCCCCAACGGCGCCGCCCTGGAAGGAGCCACAGCCCGCGCCTCCATCGATGGTGTGCTGTACCTCGAGGGCTACCGGATGTACGACTACGATTCCAACTCGTTTTCCGCCAGAATCATCTTCACTCAGGATCTTGCCGCGGGCGCCAAGGTGCTCCTACTCCCCGAACCGTCGGACGCCTCGACGCCGGAGTTGACCCCTCGCGCGAACACCAACGTTCGTGGCGTGACCTCTTGGGTGGTCGCGCCATGACCCACAATCGCCTTCGCGGCGTCGCCGTACTGGCCCTGTCCCTCGTTCTCGTCGGATGTTCGTCGTCCAGTGAGACCCCGACCGACACGAACACCCCCACCACCACGAACACCCCTGCCGCCGCGGGTGCGATCCCCAACCCCTGCTCCCTCCTCACGGTCGCCGACATTGACTCCGCTACGGGGATTTCCTATCAGCCGGGAGTGTTCGACGACCAGCAATCCGACGACTCCCATTCGATCTGCAACTTCCAACCCGTCGACGGGGTGTTGCCGTTCGTCCAGGTCCTCGTCTCGCCGGGCGAGTCGCAGATTGCGGCCCAACGCGGCACGGCGGATGACTTCCTCGGTGGCTCCGTCGACGTCACCGTCGCGGGAGCCACCAACGCGTACGCGGTCGCGGGCGGAAGCATCGTGGGCATGACGGTCAACGGATTCTTCGTGCAGGTCTCGTACATGACCTCCGATATGGGTGAGGTTACCGCGACGACCGTGACACTGGCCGAGAAGGTCGCAAGCGCTCTCTAGGCGTCCTCCTCTTGAGCAGCAAGGCGGGCGTACAGCCCGCCGCGGCGCAGCAACTCCCGATGCGTCCCGCTCTCGACGATTCGCCCACCCTCCAGCACATGGATAACGTCGGCGTCGTCGACGGTCGACAGACGGTGGGCAACGGTCAGGGTGGTGCGACCCCGGGATGCGGCGTCGAGGGCGGCTTGAACCACCTTCTCCGACATCGTGTCGAGGGCGGAGGTCGCCTCGTCGAGGAGGAGCACCGGAGGGTCCTTCAGGAGCACCCGGGCGATCGCGATCCGTTGCTTCTCTCCCCCGCTCAGTCGATATCCGCGTTCACCGACGAGCGTCTCGTAGCCCAACTCGAAGCTCGCAATCGTGTCGTGGATGTTTGCGGCGCGGCAGGCCGCTATCAGCTCGTTGTCAGAAGCGGAAGGCTTGGCGTACCTGAGGTTCTCCGCGATCGTCGCATGGAACAGGTACGTTTCCTGACTGACGATCCCGATGTGGTCGATGACGGACTCGTGCTTGAGGTGTCGCACGTCCTCCCCCGAGAAGAGCACCGCGCCGTCGGAAGCCTCGTGGAGCCTGGGGGCAAGATAGACGATCGTCGTCTTGCCCGCTCCGCTCGGTCCGACGAAGGCGACGTGCTGCCCGGGCTCGGCGACAAACGATACGCGGTCGAGCGTCGGCCGTGAATGGGGCTTGGCGTCGGGGTAGCGGAAGATGACGTCGCGGAACTCCACCTTGCCCATGGGACCGGGCGCGTCCTCGACCGCGATCGCGTCGGGAGCGTCCTCGATCGCGGGGACGAGGTCGAGGTACTCGAAGATTCGCGCGAAGAGTGCCCGCGAAGTCTGGACGTCGAGGGCCACCCGCATCAGGCTGATCAGCGGGAAGAGCAGCCGTCCCTGGATCGCCGTGAACGCCACCACGGTTCCCGCCGTGATGCTCGAGTGCCCCCATGAAATGAAGTACCCACTCGCCAAGTAGATGACGGCGGGCACGCTCGACATGATCACCGTCACCACGGCAAAGAACCACTGACCGCTCATCGTCTGGCGAACCTGGAGCCCGATGAGGTTGCGGTTCTCCGCGGCGTAGCGCTCCGTCTCCGCGCGCTGCCGGTTGTACGCCTTAGAAAGCATGATCCCGGAGATCGAGAGCGTCTCCTGCGTGATCGCCGTCATCTCCGAGAGCGATTCCTGGGTCTTGCTCGCGATGCGCGCCCGGATTTGGCCGACGCGCTGTTGGATGACGACGAGCACCGGCATGAGGACGAGGGCGATGAGGGTGAGACGCACGTCGAGCACGAGCATCGCGGCGAGCGACGCCGCGACCGTGACGACGTTTCCGACGATGCTCGTCACCGTGTTCGTCAACACGCCGGATACGCCCCCGACGTCGTTCTGGAGCCTCGATTGGATCACTCCAGTCTTGGTCCGCGTGAAGAACGCGAGGTCCATCGCCTGGAGGTGCGAGAACAGGCGGACGCGAAGGTCACCCGCCACGCGATTGCCGACGGACGCCGTCAGCCACGTCTGCCACACACCGAGGCCGGCGTTGCCGACGAACAGGGCGACGGTAAGGGCGACCAGGTGGATGAGGAGGTGGAGGTGGGGGCCCGAGCCGTCGGACGGGAAGAGGGCGCGGTCAAAAATGCGCTGGACGATGAGCGGAGGAGCCACCGTGAGGATGGCGCCCGCTACCACGAGTATCGCAGTGAGGACGATCCTCCCCCGGTAGGGCCGGAACATCTGGGCGACGCGGTGCCAGAGGTGCGGGATGGGCGGAGCCTCGGCGTTTGCCTTCTTCTGGGCTTCGACGTCCAGCCTCATGACCCGTCCTCGCCCGCCACCTCCACCGCTGAATGCCATGCGGTCAATCTAGCCTGGACCAGAACGGGGCAGGCTGACTCAAGCCGATTTGGACACAGGATGCTTGCCCGAATATCGAAGGCCCCGATATGGTGACCTCAACTCTCGGCAAGGAGGCCAACGTGGCTCGACTTCGCACCATATGCGTTCTGGCTCTAGCGGCGACGCTAGTGGTTCCCCTCTCGGGCTGCGGAGGTGAGGAGGAAGTCAGCGGCGTCACCGATATCTCGTCGGTGCAAGACGCGACGATCTACATCTCGGCATCGGGCGTTCAATCCCTCCCAACCGGCACGGTAGCGAGCGGGGGGAGCGGCTCCGGTTTCTTCATCGACGCGAACGGGTTGGCGATGACCAACTACCACGTCGTCGCAGGAGCGGCAACGCTCGAGGCCTATATCGGAGGTGACACCTCCCGCGCATACCCCGTCTCTGTCGTTGGTTCCTCCCAGTGCAACGACCTCGCGCTGATCCAGGTGCATCTGAGTGCCGGCGAGGAGGTTCAGTTCCTTCGTTGGGCGGAGAGCGAGCCTTCCGTTGGTCTTCCGATCTACGCCGCGGGATACCCGCTGGGCGACACGGAGTTCACGCTGACGTCCGGAATCGTGTCGAAGGCTCGCGCGGACGGAGAGTCGTCCTGGGCATCGATCGACTACACGATCGAGATCGACGCCAGCATCCAACCGGGGAACTCCGGAGGACCGGTCGTCAACGAACGGGGTGAGGTTATCGGCCTGGTGTATGCGAACGCCCAAACCGGGAGCGGACAGAACCAGTTCTTCGCCATCAACGCCACTCTGGCTCGTGACGTCGTGGAGGAACTGAAGAAGGGCGACTACGAATCGTTCGGAGTGTGGGGAAGCCCCGTGCAGGCCGACGATGGCTCCTACGTCGGCCTATGGGTGAACGCCGTCGAGCAGGGTTCGGTCGCGGACAACTCCGGTGTGCAACCGGGTGACGTGATTGTGGAACTCAACGGATTAGCGGTTGCCACGGACGGCACGCTGGCGACCTATTGCGACGTCATCCGCACCGGCGGATCCGCCCCTATCGCCATCACCTTGGTACGACCGACCACCGGCGAGGTGCTTCAGGGCGACCTTGGTGGACTCGGCGGCCTTTCCGTGATCGACACCATTGATACCGGCGGCATCCCCGGTGGTGGCGAGGGCAACTCCGGCGGCGATCCGGGCAGCTCCGGAGCAATCGATGACACCCCATATTCGGGGTACGTGTCGATCATCGATGACACCGGACTCATGTATGTGGACATTCCCATCGAATGGTCGGATCTGTCCACGGCAGCGATGGACACCACGGGCGTCGGCGTGTACCCCAGCATCCTCGCCAGCACCAACCTTGAGGAGTTCTTCTTCGACTACAGCGTGCCGGGACTCCAGTTGTTGTGGCTTCCGGGTGAGCACTTTCAAGATATCTACGGACGAGCAGGAAACGATGGGCACGTTCTGTCGTCGTGTGACCTCGAGTCGGTTTCTGACTACGACTTTGTTTCCGACCAAGGCGGCAGGGCGTACTCGGGAGAATTGGCGAGTTACGTCAATTGCGATGGGACGCTCTCGCAGGTGGTCATCTTGTGGGCCAACCCAACCGATGGCTCCGGACACGTCCTCTACCTTGCGATGGTCCTGGTATCCGAGCGCGACTTCGAGGCACTGGTGAGGATCCTGGATACCCTGTCACTTTCCGACGCTGGCTAGCCCTACCGGTACTCGACCGATCCCGCCCAGATGAAGGAATATCGCAGGGCCTGGTCGTCGTGCGCCTTAACGCCGATCACGGCGTAGGCGTCCACCGGCCCCGAAGGCTGGTCTCCACACCACAACACGTGCTCCAGCGGACCCACGCCGAAGTCGTAGACCAGGGTCACCTTCCCGTCGGTCGCGCTGACCTCGTTGATGGTGGACAAGAAAGTGCCATCACCAAACTCCGGAGTGAGTTGCCCCTCCGGCATGAGGTCGGCGTATCCGACGATCCTCCCGTCCTGCACCACCACCGCGCCGAGGGCAAGGTCGATGACGCTGGTGCCCTCGGAATCGAAATCCGTGGCCTGCACCGCGCCTTGACGCGCGACGACGTTATACGCCACCGCGATCCCACCGCTGAACTCGTCGGACGCCGGATCGTAGGTGCGCGCCTGAGCTAACGGCTCGCTCCGATAGCTCACCGCGACCCAGAACGCTCCCGTCGGGCCCGCAAGGCTGGGATCGATGGAGCCGTCGGCGGTCGTGAACCACGACGAGATCCCGGTGAGCACGTCACCCGGCTGGGCGGCGTAGGAGGGGTCCGCGAACGTCGGGTACACCGAGTCGGGTCGAAGAATTCGTGCCGACGCCTGCCCCAGGATCGGATCGACGTAGGGCCCGGTGACGGGGTCGCCGCACGCGATTGCCGCCAACGGGCCGTCGGCGGGCGCCGGAGCCGTCGCGGACGGGAGGAGACGCAGCACGTCGTCGTCGAGGACGATCCCGGGGGCAGGCCCCGTGGGCACCGGTGGAACGTACGTGCCGTTGATCGCCCAGTCCGGCCACGGGGAGGCCCCGGGCACCTCACTCGGCGAAGGATCGGGAGAGGCCGCCTCGGAAGGGGATGGGCTTGGCACAGTGTCGCCTGGTCCGTTGTCGATCCACACCCGCGTGACGGCTTGCGCCCCAAACGCCACGACGGCCAGGGAAGCGGCGGCCCCCGTCATGATGGCCCCCGCCCGCACCGTGCGCCGGCGTCGGGCCCCGCGCGTCACCCGTGCCTCGCGGGCGGAGGCGAAGGCGGCACCGGAACCTAGGGCCGTCACGTGCTCGTCGAATCCCTCGTGGAGCAGGTGGCGAAGGTCGTCATTCGTCATGATGCCTCCTCAACGCTCGCGAACTCCGGAGCTGTGCGCCAATCGGCCTCGACCTTCAACTCGGCGGCGAGCCGCTTGGACGCGTCGGACAGGTACCGCTTGACCGCCCCGTCGCTAATGCCCAGCCGATCCGCGATCTCCACCACGGGCAAGTCGTCGAAAAACCGCAGGACGATGCAGGAACGTTCGCGCGGGGACAGGGCACACAGCGCACGCCTCACATCGACGCGAGCGTCGATATCGATGTCATGGGGGGCGCGATCGACCGCTCGCACGTGCGCACGTCGCGCGGACGTCGCCGCTCGGGCCCGGTCGATGAACACGGAGGGGATGGCACGACGCACATAGGCCTCCGCGGCGGCGGCGTTGGGGAAGGAGCGTCCCTTGCCGAAGGTGCGAATAAGGGCCTCTTGCACCACGTCCTCCGCCTCCGATGCGTTCCCGGTCAGCAGGCCGGCGTAGGCAACGAGCAGGTGAGAGCGCTCGCGCATCACCTGAGCTAGAAGCGGTTGCCATGCGCCCACCGGCGCCCTGCCTTCCTTCTGTTGACACCTCGAAAACGGAGCTCGCCGGGATTTCGTTGGGGGCTACCTCCCCCCCATCGTCACCACCCGCTGCCAAGATCGCGGTGCGGCGTGTAGCGCTCCGGCTAGTCCTTGGCGTCCTTGGTGTCCTTGGCGTGCTCGGCTTGCTCCTTAGCGTGCTCCGCAGCCAGTTTGGCCTCGGCGTCGATCTGCTCGGCGACGCCCTCCGCCACCATGACCTCGTTCCCCGTGAGGTTTCCCAT
Source organism: uncultured Demequinaceae bacterium (assembly GCA_964564915.1). Classification (GTDB taxonomy): domain Bacteria; phylum Actinomycetota; class Actinomycetes; order Actinomycetales; family Demequinaceae; genus JAFGBM01. The sequence continues at coordinate 20,404 of CAZMCU010000028.1, forward strand.
CACCTCTCTCGTCTTGCCCGCCACTTCCTCAACGATGTCCTTCATCTTGTCGACGGCGCTCATGGCGACTCCTTCATGGGTCGGTTGGACCGGTGCGCCTCCAGCCTAATCTCCGAGGGGCCAGCGCGGGTAGGATTCCGCGCCTCCTGGTCCCGCTCCGCGCCACCCTGACCATGGGTGACACCGCGTCGCGTGCACACCATCGGTGATACCCCAGGACGTCGCTTCCCGAACCCCAAAGCGAAGCCGCCGATAGGATCGAGGGGAATCGAGGACAGCGCAACGAGGAGGAGTGCCACGAAGACCTACGCCGGACCGCGGGTGGACGAGGGTCGACTTCGGATCGCTTTGGCCGCCCTCTTGATCGTCCATGGGCTCATCCACGTGATCGGGCCCCTCGCGACGTGGGATCTCGTCGACTTCCAGGACATCGACGGCGCGCCTACGGTTTCGATACCGGCGACGCTGGAAGACGTCCTCACGTGGTTCTGGTTCGTCGCGCTCGCCTTGTGCATCGCGGCGGGAGTGGCGCTGCTACGCCGACAGGGCTGGTGGGTTCCCGTTGCTCTCGCGAGCGTTGTCGTCTCCCAGACCCTCATCGTCGTGTGGTGGGACGGCGCCGGGTTTGGGACGATCGCCAACGCACTCGTCCTCGCCGCCGTGTGGACCACCCGCGCTCGCCGGGACACGGCGCGGCCCACCTCCGCGGGTTAGTCTCCGTAAAAGGTAGACCCGCCTGAGATTCCGGAGCCTCCCCCGTGGTTGGGCCAGGCGGGAGTCACAACAGGAGAGAGGATGACGATGGCCAAGTATCAGATCACCGATGTAGGCTCGCTCGCCGAATGGGGCGACTTCTACGGGGGCTTCTCCCCAGAGTCGTCGTATCTCGGGCGGCGTGTGCTCGACAAGGAACTTCCGTTCGAGTTCTTCGGGGTAACGGTCAACTCGCGAGAACCAGGAGACGGCGTCGACTTCTGGCACTCGCACAGCAAGCTTGAGGAGTTGTACCTGTTCCTCGAGGGTGAGGGCGAGATGGGCCTGGACGACGAGGTGGTCCCCGTCAAGGGCGGTACCGCCCTGTGGGTGGGGCAGGGGGTCATGCGCGTCTGGCGATGCTCGCCGAGCAGCCCAACCGCGCTCAAGTGGATCTGCGTCCGCGCGGGTGGCGACCGCCTCGCAAACCTCTCGGGAGAGAACTCCGACGCGACCAAGGTGGACGCAAGCGAGCGCCCACTGCCCTGGTAGGACCGCACTACACCATTGGACCGCACCGCGACCTTGGCAGGGGATGGTGACGGTGGGTAGGGCGATCACCCCCAACGAAATCCCGGCGAGCTCCGTTTTCAGGGTGTATACATCAGGAAGCTAAGAGCGCGACTTCGATAGGATCGTGCGCAACAACTCTTGAGGAGGCGGGCATGCGCGGTCCTTCATCGCGAGTGCGACGGGAACTCGCAAGCATCGTGGGAGCGCTGGTGCTCCTGAGTCTCGCTGGTTGTGGCGGCGCGGGCCCCGAACCCTCAGGAACCAACCAGGGAGACGCTGCCTCGCCTCCTCCGTCCGCTTCGCCCTCCCCGTCGCCTTCCTCGATCGATCCATACTCTCAGCTCGACGAGGGCGACCTTCCCCCGATGATCGTGGGGCAAGACCCCACCGAACCCCCCGCTCACGAGATGGCGCCGTGGGTCTGGGACTACGTGGGTTCGGGTTGGACGCTCGCCATCTTCCAGACGTGGGTGCCAGAGACCGACACCATCGAATCTCAAGTGCTCTTCCTTGAGGCTCCCGATGGTGCCCTCTTCCGCCTCTTCGACGTCCCAACCGACTACGACCTCAGTATCGTCGGGTGGGACGCGAGCCCACCCGTGGCGTGGATGGGGCGGTGGACGGGCGAGAGCGTCTGGGATATCGAGCTCGACTTGGTTACCGAGACCGTTAACGAGGACCCCTTCGCGGCCCTCGGTTCGTCGGTTCCCGGTGGGGTAACGGGGATTGGGAGGGACAACAGCGACGTTGGGCTGCTCCCCTCGGGGCGCGAACTATGGTTCCACTACGACTACTGGAGTTACGAAGTCCTGGGGATGTTCTGGAGGAATGCCGACGGCACGTTCGAGGGATCGCGAGTGAACGAGGCCCTCGCTCCGCTCATCGACTACAGCGAAGGTGGTGCAACCTTCACCTTGAACCCCGACCGGACGAGCGCGGTATACCTCGTGCCACCGGAGCACGGCTCTCCGTCGTCGACCGCAGCCACATGGATCATCCATAACCTGGTCAACGACACATGGGAGACCGTGAACCCGGGGCCGATCCCGCAAAGCCTGGAGTGGTGCCGCTCTCTGGGACACTATGACGGAACATCGGTCATCGTGAAGTGCATGGGGCCCAACTGGGACACGTCCTCGGAATGGGGATATCGTGTCGATCTCGTTGGGGGAGCGCCCGCCGTCCGAATCGACGACCTCTCGACGATCGCGGACAACCCGGGGAGCGCGGGGTTCGACCACTTCCGCGAGGGTCCCGAATCCC
>CAZMCU010000029.1:0-22105 GCA_964564915.1 uncultured Demequinaceae bacterium
CTCGACAGCGGCCTGCTCGACACCGTCGCCTCCCTCGCCCGAAAGCACAAGGTCGTCGTCGCGAGCGTCGACGATCCCGAGGTCGCGGATCTCGCAGCCGCGCGGCGCAGCACCGAGGATCACTACAACGCCGCCGCCGCAGAGCGCGGGCGTCTCGAAACCTCGGCCCTCGGGATGCGACTTCGCCAGTTGGGCGCGGAGGTCGTCCGCGCCCTACCCGATTCCCTCGCGCCCGCGCTCGCCGACACCTACCTCCAACTCAAGGCCGCCGGTCAGCTCTAGTCACGTTGCCGCGAGGACCGTCGCGGTCGAGAAGGCTCCCTCGATGTCCCCCGTCGCGCGATGCACGGTCGCGGCCCGACCGACGACGAAAATGTACAGCCAGAACGCGGTCGCCACGACGACCCCAAAGGCGTCCTTGACGGCCCACGGAAGGCTACTCGGCGTGACGAACGCCTCGATCAGGCCGGAGATCAGGAGCACCCCCATGAGGGCGAGGGCGACGGTGATCGCCGCCCGTCCTTCCTCGGCCAGGGCCCTTCCCCTCGTGCGCGCGCCGGGGACGAGCATGATCCAGAAGAGGCGGAGCCCGACGGCGGCGGAGACGAGGACCGCGCTGAGTTCGAGCAGCCCGTGGGGGGCGAGGAGTTGGAGGAAGAGGTCGAGCATCCCGTGCTCCGCCATCACCGCGGCGACCACGCCCACCGAGACGGCGTTCTTGTACACAACCACGACGGGAAAGATGCCCGAGATTCCCGCGCCGATCACGATGGCGGCGATCGTCCAGTTGTTCGTCCATACGCGTGCGGCAAACGAGCCTCCGTCGTATTCGCTGTAGTAGTTCGCGAACTCCTGCCGCGCATACTCCGCCCTCTCCTGGGCGGTCCCCAACAGGTCGATGGCCCCGGGGCTTCCTAGGGTGTGGATCGCCGTGACGACCGCGATCACGAGGAACCCGGCCGCGACCCCGACCGCCCACCACCGTGCCCGGTACAGGGCGGCGGGGAGTTCCCGCGTCACAATCCTCGTCAGATCGTTCAGCGAAGGGGTATGGGCCCCGGTCATCCAGATGCGAGCGCTCGCCAGGAGAATGGACAGGCGGGAGACCAAGCCGGGCTCGGGAGCCGACGATTGCACCGCCGCAAGATCCCCCGCCGTCTGTTGGAAGAGTCGCGTCATCTCGTCGGCCTCGGCCCCCCTGATGGTTCGCCCCTTGGACAGTTCGGCTAAACGCGCCCACCGCGCACGCCTCGCGGCACTCAGCGCATCGATGTCCATGCCGCTACCATGCCATATCAGCAACCTAGGAGGCGCGGTGACGACCCTCAACGACGAGATTCTCATTGGGGAAGGCGTCCGGCTGGAGTCGGGCTCGGCCCCGGTGACCCTCCGCCTCGCCTCCGGCATCATCGACGCCCTCGTCGTCGTCGCCCTCTGGTACGTCTTCAGCAACGTCGTCGACACGCTCGTGATGACGTCGAATTACGCTCTCGCCCAGGCGATCGTGATCGTCTTCGTCCTGGTGATCTTCATCGGCGTCCCCACGACGATCGAAACCCTGACGAGGGGGCGCAGCCTCGGGCGCCTTGCCCTCGGCTTACGAATCGTGCGGGACGACGGGGGTCCCGTCTCGTTTCGGCACGCCTTCACACGGGCGCTCGTCGGATTGGTCGAGGTCTACGGGACCGGTGGACTGGTCGCCGTCACGGTTTCGCTTCTCTCGTCCAAAGGCAAACGCGTGGGCGACTACCTCGCGGGGACGTACGCCCTGCGCACGAGGGGAGGAACGCGAGCGCTTCCTCCAATCGGCATGCCCACGAACCTCGCCGATTGGGCCAGAACGGCGGACATCCGACGTCTCCCCGACGGGCTCGCCCTCACGGCCCGCCTCTTCCTCGGGAGGACGGGCATGCTCCAGCCTCAGGCGCGAGCGCGATTGGGGAGCATGATCGCGGAGGAGTTCGAGCGCTACGTCGCGCCTCCCGTCCCCCAGGGGACCCATCCGGAGTCGTTCATCGCCGCCGTCCTCGCGGCCCGTCGTGACCGTGAATACGAATTCCTGATCCGCCAGGAGGAACGGTCGGCTGCCACCTCGGACCTCCTGCGCCGCCTCCCCCACGGTGTCGACGACGTCGAGAACTAAGGCTAGTAGCGGTAGTGATCCGGCTTGAATGGCCCCTCGATGGGAACACCGAGGTACTCCGCTTGTTCGGGGGTGAGCGTCGTGAGGCTTACTCCGAGGGCGTCGAGGTGGAGCCGAGCCACCTTCTCGTCGAGCACCTTGGGGAGCCGGTACACGCCGACCTCGTACGAATCCCTCTTGGTCCACAGTTCGATCTGGGCCAAGACCTGGTTGGAGAACGATGCGCTCATGACGAACGACGGGTGTCCCGTCGCGTTCCCAAGGTTGAGGAGGCGGCCCTCGCTTAAGACGATGACGCTGTGACCGTCCGCGAATACCCACTCGTCCACTTGGGGCTTGACCGGTACGCGCTTGGCACCGGACGATTCGAGGCCCGCCATGTCGATCTCGTCGTCGAAGTGACCAACGTTCCCGACGATCGCCTTGTCCTTCATCGCCGCGAGGTGATCCACGGTGACGACTCCCGTCCCGCCCGTTGCGGTGACGATGAAATCGGCCGATCCGACAACCTCATCCAGGCGAGCAACCTGGTACCCATCCATCGCCGCCTGGAGCGCGCAAATCGGATCGACCTCCGTGACGATGACGCGGGCACCCTGGCCCCGGAGGGCCTCCGCCGCTCCCTTGCCTACGTCCCCGTAACCGGCGATCACGGCAACCTTCCCGCCGATCAGCACGTCCGTACCGCGATCGAGTCCGTCGGGAAGCGAATGCCGAATTCCGTAGCGGTTGTCGAACTTCGACTTGGTGACCGAATCGTTGACGTTGATCGCGGGAAAGAGGAGCGTGCCTGCGGCGTGAAACCGCACGAGGCGACCGACCCCCGTCGTCGTCTCCTCGCTCACACCGACGATGCCCTGAGCCATGCGGGTGAAACGTTGGGGATCCCGCTCAAGCGATCGCCGCAGGACCGCCCGCATCGCTTCCGTCTCCCGGTGATAGCCGGGGTCGAGGGGATCGAGAGGTGCCGGGACGGCTCCCGCGGCCTCCGCGGCCACTCCCTCGTGGACGAAGACCGTCGCGTCGCTTCCGTCGTCGACAATCAGGGTGGGGCCATCGTGGCCCGCCCACGTGAGGATGCGGTCGGTGTAGTCCCAATAGTCCTCCAGCGTCTCGCCCTTGACGGCGAAGACCGAGACCCCCGCCGGGGCCTCGACCGTCCCCTGACCGAGGACGACGGCGGCGGCGGCATCGTCTTGCGTCGAGAAGACGTTGCAGGAGGCCCACCGCACGGACGCACCAAGGGCGACGAGGGTCTCGATGAGCACAGCGGTCTGGACCGTCATGTGGAGCGACCCCGCGATGCGGGCGCCTTGAAGCGGCTTGGTTTCCGAGAACTCCTCCCGGATCGCCATGAGGCCCGGCATCTCGTGTTCCGCGAGGTCGATCTGGTGACGGCCCAAGGCCGCGAGGCCAAGGTCGGCGACAACGTGGTCCAGGCTGGTCATCGACCGGCCCCCTTTCATCGGGTATCGGACGAAGACTAGTCCTCAGTGCGAATGACGGCGAGCACGCGGTCGCGGATGTCGGCGAGGACAGCAGGGTCGGCGGCTTCGGCATTGAGTCGAAGCAGGGGTTCGGTGTTCGAGGGCCGGACGTTGAACCACCACCGGGGCTCCGAGTCCCAATGCGCAACCGTCAACCCGTCGAGGTCGTCCGCTTCGACCCCGGGCTCGACGAAGGTGGCGCGAACGCGCGCGACGGATTCGGGGATGGAGGCGACCGTCGAGTTGATCTCGCCCGACGCGACGTACGGGTGAAACGGCGCGAGAAGGTCGGACAAGGGGCGATCGTGACCGCCAAGGGCTGCGAGCACGTGTAGCGCCGCCACCATCCCCGAGTCCGCGAAGAAGAAGTCCCGGAAGTAGTAGTGGCCCGAGTGTTCGCCCCCGAAGACCGCGTTGAGCTCCGCCATCTCCGCCTTGATGAAACTGTGGCCCACGCGCGAACGCACCGCCGTCGCGCCCGCCGCCGTGAGCATCTCCGGCACCGCGCGGGACGAGATGAGGTTATAGATGACGGTCGGGGTGCGACCCGCGGCCTTCTCCCGTTCGGTCTCACGAACGCCAACGATCGCCGTGATCGTCGACGGGGTGACGAGATCACCGCGCTCGTCGACCACGAAGCACCGGTCCGCGTCGCCATCGAACGCGAGGCCGATGTCGGCCCCATGCTCCCGCACGGCGGCTTGAAGATCCCGAAGGTTCTCCGGCTGAAGGGGGTTCGCCTCATGATTCGGGAAGGTGCCGTCGAGATCGAAGTACAGGGGGACGATCGTGAGGGGAAGCGCGGCCAGGCCCGCTCCCGTACCGAGAACGGCGGGGACCGTGTAGCCGGCCATCGCGTTCGCGGCATCCACCACGACGGTAAGGGGACGGATTCCGGACACGTCGACGAGCGAGCGCAGGAAGGTCGCGTATTCGCCCAGCATGTCGCGCTTGCTCACGGTTCCCCGTTGCTCAGCGACGGGAATACCGTCCGCAACGTACCCGGCCGCCAACGTTCGAATCTCGGCAAGACCGGTGTCTTGACTGACGGCGCGCGCCCGCGAGCGGCACAGCTTGATTCCGTTGTACTGCGCCGGGTTGTGGCTTGCGGTCACCATCGCACCAGGAAGATCGAGGGCACCGGACGCGTGGTAGAGCCCATCGGTTGAGCACAAGCCGATCACAATCGAGTCGACGCCACGATCGGCAAGGCCCGCCGAGAGTCCTTCGACGATGGGGGCTCCGGACTCCCGCATGTCGTGACCGATCACGACGGTGGGTTTTCCGTCGGGAATCGCGACGACGGTGGCGAAAGCCGCACCAATCGCTCGAACAACCTCCAGGGTGAGGCTCTCGCCCCACACTCCCCGAACGTCGTAGGACTTGATGATGTCGGAAAGGTCGCGAGTGGTCACGCCTCTACCGTAGCGGGGTCACGCCTCCGACGACACCACCCGAAGATGCCCACGACGCGGTGGATCCGAGGGCCGAGGGACAGCCTCCTCTGCGCGCGGACGGGCCTCTTTTCCCGCCTCCCGAACGGCACGGGCGAGCGCGTCGAGGTCGTCGGCGGATGGCGGTAGGTCGGCGAACTCTTGATGAAGATGGACGATGTCCCACCCGCGTGGGGCCGTGAAGGCCTCCGCGTGCTGCGCGCACAGATCGTAGGAGTGGGGTTCGGATCTCCGGGAGAGAGCCCCCACGACGACGGTCGAATCGGCGTACACGTACGTAAGGGTGGCCACAGCGGGCTTCCCGCATGGCGTCTTGGAGCACCGGCGTACGGTCGTCACGTTTGGGACGCTACCCCGCCCCTCCCCCCAACCCATGGCACCACGCCGACCCAGGCTAGTGTCGAGACATGGTCAGGCGAGACCGACACGGGAGAGGCCCCCGAGGCCCCCTCGTGCCAGGTCGTCGGCTCCCCGGGCGGAGCCCCATTGACGTGTTCGCGGCCGAGGTGGCTGACGCGGCGTCTCGCCTTGAGGGGAGATGGGGCGACGAGTGGGGGCTTCTCGAATTGGCGATCCACGAGATTCCTCCCGACGAGGGACTCGACGCCCGTCGCTCGGTACCCCTCGCGACCCTGATACCGCAATCCGGAAACCAGCCAACGCGCATCGTCCTCTACCGACGCCCCATCGAACACCGAGTCGCCGATGTTCTGGAGTTGCGCGCCGTCATCCGGGACTCCCTTGCCGAACGTGTCGCGGAACTCCTCTCCCGCACCCCGGAGGAGATCGACCGGAATTACGGGATGTAGTTCCCCGGCATGACGGTGAACGTCGCGGGATGATCCGCGATGTCGATCGGTTGGATCGCGGTCACCACGTCTCCATCCGATACACGTAGCACCCAGGAGACTGTGCCCCGAACCCCCACGACGGTCCCCGGGGGGACGTTCAGGGGCACCTCCGTCGTGGTCCCCGCCCCCACGACGAGGATGACGATTGGCTGGCCCGACTTCAGGTCCACCACGGTCAATGTGGTGAGATCCTCCGCGTAGGCGACGAGAGTCACGGTGTACGGCGGGGTAACGGCCCGGAGAAGAGGCCCGTCGCCAGGGACCTGCGCCGCGACCCAGACAATGTCGAAGGCCCGCTCGTCCTCCAACCCTTCCTCCGTCACCCGGGATCGATGGGCGAGCGCGGCCGCGACTACCGGCCGATCCGACTCGACGATAACGCTCGACATCCCCGAGAGGGGCACATCGAAGTCCGCGACCACCCCCGGCTCGAGGTGGATGGATTTTGTCCCCGCCCACGCCACCGTGCCGGAAGCGTCGGCGAGCTTAAGACTCACGGTGGCGCCCTCCGGGGCCATCAACCGCACGTTCGCGGCCCCGTCAAACCCCTCGGGATCGCTCGGTCCAACGCCGACGATGACGAGACTCGTTGAGGGATCGGGCGCGGGGGTGACCCACTCGCTTCCAGCGGGGACAAACCCGTCAAGCCTCGAATCCTGAATCATCGCCACGACGCCCGCCCCCGTCGCCTCGACGTGAACCGCGAGCGTCGCGAGTCCGGCGGCGATCCCCTCCAACAGGATTGACTCGGAGGATTCCGCTCCTATCGAGCGGTACACCTGCTGCCCCACCACCCCGCTCGGGCCATAGATGGTGACGACCACGTCGGATTCGACTGCGGTGGGGTTGACGAGGACGAGCCTCGCGCTTTCGCCCAGCCCCGTCGAACCACCGACGAGCCACGTGTCGAGGCGAGGTTCGATGCACGTCGCGGCGGCGAGTCCCGAGAGATCCCCACCACCGATCCTTTCGATGGCGGTAGCGACCTCGCTCACGGTCGAAAAACCCGATCCGGCCGCGATCGGGGTGTCCGTTCCCGAAACGTAGGTCTCGCGGTGAACGTCGGTGGATCCGGGGGCAAAGCCTCCAGCCCCGGTGTCCCCCTCCCCGAGGGGCAGCTCCAACCAACCCGGACAAGCGGAGGGAAGGTCGGCCGCGACAACCTCGAACGACGCCGGGGTGCGCTCCGGCTGAGCCTCCGGAGCGGGATCCAACACAACGACGGTGATCGCGACGGCGGCCATCGCGAGGAGTCCCGTCAGCGCCCGAATCATCGGCGCTCCTTTCGGAAGGCGCGATTGCCGAGGGGGACGGCCCCGAGGAGTGTCCACGCGAGGACCACCACCCCCGCCCACCACCATGCCCGGTAGGTGGCGTCGTGGTACTCCACCTCAAGGTGCCCCGAACCTCCCCCCAGCGCGAACGCTTGCCGACCCCCGGCGTCCGCGACCGTGAGCGGGGAACCATTGAGGGTCGCTCGCCACCGCGAATCGACGGGGGTCGCCACGACGACCAGGCGACCCTCGTCACCCGCGCCAACGGAGGTGCTCAACCCCGAAGGTTCCGAATTCAGGGGATCTCGCACGCCGTTCGGTTCCTCGATCCATGCCCGCGCAACCCTCGTGTCCACACCAGAATCGACGGTTGCCCGAACGCGCCAGGAATCACCGAGTGCGGATGCACCGATGAGGGTAAGGGAGTCCGTCTGCACGAGTCCGTCGTTGAGTATCTCCGACCCTGGTGCGACCACGACGATCCCCATGCCCCAATCGCGCAGGGCATCCGCACCCCCACTGCCGGCCCCGACGAGTGCCGCGACCGCGGGTTCGAGGATGGCGATGTCGCCGTTCGCGGTGCCGTCGAAGGGGTCGCCTTCCCCCGGGAGTTGAGAGGCGCGACCCAGGAGCGATGACTCACCGTTGGAACCCAGCACCTCGTAGCCGACCGAGCCGTCCTCCCTCGCGAACAGGAGAAGAACCCTCGTCTCCGGTTGCGAGGATTGCTCGAAAGCCGCGACGAGGGGAAGGACCGTCGCCGCCGTCGGATGGACATCGCCGCCAAAACTCCGGCCGGGCCAGATGGTGGCCCCGAGGTGCACAGCAAGAAGCGAACACGAGACGAGGACGAGGACTCCTCGTCCGCTCGTCGCGAGGATCGACTTCTTGCGAGACGCACTTGCTCCCGCCCCGATCGCGGATGCCACGGCGATCAAGAACCCCAGGGAGAGAAGGGAGAGCCCCGGCCCCGGCCAACCGTTGGCGACGACACTGTCCGCTGGAGACGCGTAGGCAAGCGTCCGTTGGGCGATGATCGCCGAGCCGAGCCCCAGCGCTCCGAGGAGCCATCCGGCACGCACCGCGACGGGTGCTCTTCCGCTGGCAAGGGCGAGAAAGGCCAGCGCGACGAGCACCACCCCGGGGAGGTACGTGAAGATCAGGTTCCCGGTCGCGGTGGCGGCGGGCCACGGTGGTGGCGACTGGCCAACCCCCCACAGCAGGTCCCAACTGCTCACGGGTGTCGAGGAGAGGGCGGGACCGGGTTCGCGGACGAGGAGGGTCCACCAGGCCCCCATCCCGTGAGCCTGCCACGTGCTGACGAGGGCGTGTCCATGGAGGACCAGCGCGGGGATGGGGACGAGGACCACCCTGCCGCGGTTCCCCCGAGCGAGGATAGCCACGCCGAGGACGGCGACGACGAGGGGAAGAAGAAGGATCGGGGCCGCCACGGAAATCGCCGCGAGGAGGAGCGCCGCCGCGGCGGCGGCGAAAGGGGAGCCCAACCGTCGACGGGGAAACTCCTCTCCGTCCCCCAGACGATCGCGCCGATTGACCGCCATGGCGCGCGCGAGCGCCAGCGCGAGAAGGGGAAGGAGGAGATGGACCAGGACAGCGCCGACACGACCGTCCGCGACCGATCCCGTGAGCGTGGGCCATGCCGCCCACGCCATCGCGATCGAGAACCGCGCGACGAGGGAACGGGTCGCCGCCCCCACGGCGAACCACGCCGACAGGGCCGCAAGCAAGGGACTAAACGTCAACAGAAGGCCGAGGGAAAGAATGAGCCCCCCGGGAATGAGGGCGAAGGGAATCATGAGGGAGGCGAAGGTTCCGTCGAGCGCCCCCGTGCCAAAACCGGCGTCGCTCCATCCCGTCCACGATCGTGCCCACAGGGACGCGGCCGAAACGTCGGTCGTGCCTAGGGCTTGACCCGTGAGCATCTCCCCACGGAAGAGGGGGGCGATCCACGTGCCGTACAGGGCCACACTCAGCGCGCTCGCGACCACGACGAGGGCGACGAGGGTCCACCGACGTCGAACGGCAAGAGCGGCGATTTCCCTCGCCTGAACGTCACTGGGGCGATTCTCGGTACGCCACGCCTCGTACGCCCCGAGTTCCCTCGTGCGAGCCTGCCGGATCACGTCGCCGAGGCTCGCGAGAAGTGGCCTTTCGACGGGGACCTTGCCGAGACGAGCGATCTCCTTCCGCGACCGCATCAGCGAATGGAGACGCACGGCAAGGAGCGCGGGAACACGGAGCTCGGCCGCGGCAAGACGGGGTTCTCCCCCGACGAGCCGTCCCACCGAGCGAACCACGCTCGCGACGAAGGATCGGAGTCCCAGCAACGGCGTGAGCCAGAGGGGAGCCCACGCGAGGGCGTGGTACCACTCCGAGGCTCGTCGCGCGGCGTAGGTGCGTTGGATCGTGCGAGGGGGAGAGGCGGGATCCGGTCGGGACATCAGCGACGCCTGGGCGTGTCGCACCCGGGCGGCTGGTGCCACCACGACGTCAACGCCCGCGCGCCACGCCTTGCGGCACAAGTCCGTGGAGTCCCCAAAGACACCGTAAGCGGGATCGGTCCCTCCGACGTGCTCCCACAGATCCCTGCGCACCAGCGCTCCGGCCAACCCAACCGCGAGAACATCCTCTCGCCCACCATGCTGCCCCTGATCGAGGTCCTCTTCCTCGACATCGTTGAGTCGTCTCCCGCTTCCCGAGACGGTCACCCCGACGTTCACCAAGATTCGCGTGTCGTCCCACCGCACTTGAGCCGCCCCGACGACGCCCGCCGACCTCCGTTTGCGGGTGACGGCAAGCAGCCGGGACAGAGCATCGGGAAGCGGCGCCGAATCGTCGTGAAGCAACCACAGCCATTCCCCGTTGCCGGGGGTGCTCGCGAGAAGGGCATCGACCGCCTCCCCGAAGTTGGAGGCCGTGACCGAGGTAACGGGAATACCGAGGCCGGGGGGAATCCCCACGTCACGACCGTCCCGGTGGCGTCCCTCGACGAGGACGACGTGCCAGGCGTCGACCTTACGATCCTGATGGGCGAGTGCGGTCAGCGTCTCCGCGAGGTACTCGGGACGACCGTTGGTGACGACGATGGCGCGGACGAATGAGCCGGGCGCGCTCATGGGGGGCCGCCCGGGGTGCGGCTAGACCGCCCGCCGCTTGAGTTTGCGGCGTTCACGCTCGGACAAGCCGCCCCATATGCCGAATCTCTCGTCGTTCGCCAGCGCGTAGTCCAGGCACTCCGCCCGCACCTCGCACGTCGTGCAGACCTTCTTCGCCTCACGGGTCGATCCGCCCTTCTCGGGGAAGAAGGCCTCCGGATCCGTCTGCGCGCAAAGTGCCCGTTCTTGCCACCCCAGAGGACCCTCGTCGAGAACGGCGAAGATGCTGATGACCGTCGCAAGCGGAGGGGTCGACCGTCCCGTCTCCACGGGAAGCGACCCGTCAAGGACGTTCCACATCAGGCCTCCCGTCACCATGGCAGAAATCCTGCCGAGTGGAATTACACCCGTGTAATCCCCACCTCGTCAAGTTGACCACACCCAAGGCGAACGCGCAAGCCTAGACCTCGCATACGACAACCCTCGCGAGGCTCGCGGCGCAGGTTCGGGGCAACGCTTATGGCCTGCCACACGTTGTAGTCTGCAGGCGAACGTAGACTTGGGGAAGGCAATGTCCATCACGATCGGAGCAAGCGCGTGAGCGCACTACACACGCGACCCCGTCGCCACGCGAGTACGGCGCGCCTCCACGGTGTGCTCGTTGGCGTCGTCGCCGCCATCTTCGGAGGGATCGCTTTCTACCCCACGCTCATGTACTTCACCTTCACCGGTGCCCTTGCCCAGGTGGACCACCACGACATCACCCTTCTCCTCGGCCCCGATCGGCCGGACTCCCCTCCACCGCCAACGGACGAAGTCGCCGGCCAGTGGGTCAACATCCTCGTCATGGGCTCCGACACCCGCGTGGGCGAGAACGCCGCGATCGGCGGTGAGAACGGCGACGCCACCGACATGCGGAACGACACGACCATGATCGTTCACATCTCGGCCGACCGGACGAGGATCGAGATTGTCTCGATCCCGCGCGACGCGCTCGTCCGGATTTCGGCGTGCACGACAAGCGACGGCGTGACCCACCCCGGTTGGACGGGGATGTTCAACCAGGCTTTCTCGAGCGGTGGTCGCTACGGCTCGACGAGCGACGCGGCGGCATGCGCCGTCCGAACGGTCGAAGACATCACCGGGATTCGCATCGACGAGTTCGCCGTCCTCGACTTTGTGGGATTCGCGAACGTCATCGACGCGCTCGGCGGCGTCCCCATGTGCATCCCCGGACACATCGTCGCCGCCAAGGCCCAACTTGACCTCCAGCCCGGTCCCCAGACCCTTAACGGGAGAACGGCTACCGCGTGGGCACGCCTCCGGACCGCCGAGGTGGGCCAGGAATGGATGGGGATCAACGGCTCCGACCTCTCCCGCATCAATCGACAACACGAGTTGCTCTCCAAGGTCGCGGAGAAGGCCCTCGGATCCGGCGTGCTCTTGCACCCCGACCGGTTCGCGGCCGTCGTCCAGGCCGCCGCCGGATCGTTGACCACGAGCGACCACCTCGCCGACTTCAACTGGCTCTGGGGCCTCATGTGGAGCATTCACCACATCGACCCCGCCAACATCGTCTTCACGACCGTTCCCGTGAGGGGCGCACCGAGCGACCCCAACCGGTTGGTGTTCACGTCGGACGCGCCCGCCTTGTTCCAAGCCATCATCGACGACCAACCCATCTCCGGGGTTTCCGTCGCCGATCAGAGCGACGCCACGCCCGTGCCGTCGCCGTCCGGCTCAACGGGGACCGACACGGGAACCGATACCGGGGCGATTCAAGGGAACGTCGACCTTCTCGGTGCGTGCGCTCCGGGCGCCTGAACGCCCGATCCGATCTCCCCACCTAGGTCTTGAGGTTGGCGCCCTTAGCCTTCGCGGCCTTGGTCAACTCCACCTGGAACGCCTCGACCCTCGCGCGCATAGAGTCAGCTTCCTCGTCGTCCCCCGCTCCCAGGATTCGGGCGGCGAGAAGCCCCGCGTTCCGCGCTCCCCCGATCGACACCGTCGCCACCGGCACACCCGACGGCATTTGGACGATGCTCAGCAGCGAGTCGAGTCCATCCAACTGCTGAAGCGAAATCGGAACACCGATGACGGGCAGGGGGGTCACGGCCGCAACGACACCGGGCAGGTGAGCCGCCCCTCCCGCTCCCGCGATGATGACCCGCACACCCCGTCCCGCGGCCGAACGCGCGTAGGCGAGGGTCTCGTCCGGCATCCGGTGAGCGGACAGTACCTCCGCCTCGTACCGAATCTCGAATTCGTCGAGAGCGTGCGCCGCGGCCTCCATGACCGGCCAGTCGGAGTCCGATCCCATGATGATGCCCACCTTGGGGCCCGTTGACGTCATCGCCACCTCCACCCACCACGATAGCGGCCGCTGGGGGCGCGGCTCGGTCTCCGCGCCCGGGCGAGACCTATTAGGCTCGCGGCGTGGCTGTTGTTCGATGGTGGCGCGAACGCCGTGAGGAAATCCTCAAGTTCGGCGTAGTGGGCGGCGTCGCCTTCGTCGTCGACCTGGGACTCTTCAACCTGCTTCGCTTCGGACCCCACGCCCTTCTTGCCGACAAGATCGTCACGGCGAAGGTAGTGTCGGCCGCCGTTGCGACCGTCGTCGCCTGGCTCGGCAACCGCCTCTGGACCTTCCGTGGGCGCCGGACGGATCACCCCCTCGACGAACTCGTCATCTACGGCGTCATCAACGTCTTCGCTCTCTTCATCCCCGTCGGCACGGTTGCGTTCACGGCGTACGCCCTCGACCAGCGGGGAGCCTTGGCGACGAACATCGCCGCCGTGATCGGCATCGGGATCGGGACCGTCGTCCGGTACGTGGGGTACCGCCACTTCGTCTTCTCCGACCGGGTTGCCCTCCGCTCCCGCCTAGTACGATTCCTCGCGGCGACCCCCGAACGGTTGCTCCTTTCGGCCGTGGCGATCGTGCTGGCGTGCGGTGTGACCGTCAGCCTCGGGGTATTCCGACCGTGGACCACGATCCCTCTCGCTCTCGTCCTTGGCGCGATCGGGTGGCGCTTCGTTCCCCCTCCTCGGCGGGACGAGGCGAGCGCACGAGGATCGACGTGGCTTCTCGGCGGGGCATTCGTGTGGGTCTTCGTGAACCTCCCGTGGGTGGCGGAGTACGTCATCGTCAGGCGCGATCCCGGCTTCCTCACGCTGACCGGGCTATGGCTCGTCCATCACGGCTCAACGGACATTCCCACCGCTGGCGCCCTCGATGCCGCCGCCACGAACGACGCGGCGCGCACCGGTGCCCCCGACGCGTGGAACCTTGAGGGAGACGTCATCCAACCCCAGGGAGCCAAGCTTTTGCCCGCCGTGCTCGCCGTTGGAGGTTGGCTCGGAGGCGACACCGGAGTCTTCATGGCGAACCTCGTCGTCGGTGCACTCGGGCTCGTCGCGATCTACGTGCTTGCTCGAGAGGTGATGGGCCCCATTGGTGCGCTGGTCCCGGCCCTCGCGCTCAGCCTGACCGTTTCCCATATCTGGCTCTCCCGCGCCGCGTACACCGAACCGATCGTCATGCTCCTTCTGGTCACGGCGATCGCGTGGGGCTGGAGAGGCGTGAAGGAGGGCCGTGCGCCTCCCCTCCTCCTCGCTGCCGTCGCGTCCGGCGCTACCACCCTCGCCCGTATCGATGGAGCCGCGTACGCACTCGGACTTCTCTTCGGGGTGACCGTGGGAGTGCTCGCTGTGCGTGAGCGCAGCCTTCGGTGGAAGGCCGGGACCTTGGCTTCGTTCGCCGCGCTTCAGGCGGCGACGGTTGGCAGCGGTTATGCGTCGGTGTGGCGCTGGAGCAGGGCGTACGCCTCCCGCCTGGACGACGAGGTGGGGAGCCTCACCTCCTTGTATGTGGTGGCTATCGTCCTCGTCCTGGTCATCGCGCTGGGGTTCGCCATCGGGGCCATCCTCATGGGACGTGATTACCGCGCGACCACGACCGGTCGGGCGGCACCACGGAAGGTCGTCCCCGCGGTCGCCGCTGGGCTCGTCGTCACCACCTTCCTTGTCCTGGCGAGTCGCCCGTTCTGGATGACGGCGCACGGAAACGCCAATCCTCCCTACGTCGCCTGGCTCCAACAGGCGGAGGGCGATCCCGTGGATGGGACCCGAACGTACGCGGAGTCGACCGTGACGTGGATGAGTTACTACCTCACCTGGCCGATCCTTCTTCTCGGGGTGGCGGGCTTTGCCATTGCAGCGTGGCGTTGGGGAAGGGGAGGGCGCGGGTGGGCTGTTCCTCTCGCGGGTTTCCTCGCCCCCACGGTCCTGTATCTCGTGCGGCCGTCGATCGTCCCCGATCAGGTATGGGCAATCCGCCGCCTCTCGGCGTCCGGCATTACCGGCTTCGTGTTCGCAGCGGCGATTGGGGGAGCGGCGATTGCCGCCCGCGTGGCACGCCGGGTCCATCGGGAGGCTGGACGAACCACGTGGTTGGGGTTCGCGGCGGTCATCTGCCTCGCGCCGGTCGTCACATGGTTTCCCTTCGCCCCCGGCGTCACGGCGTCCCCCATCGGATGGGCGAGCGCGCTCCGCGTCCCCGAGCAGGCGGGATCACGCGCCCAACTCGACACGCTGTGCGCCTATATCGACGAACGACCCGTCCTGCTCGTCGGCACGACCTCTCACTTCGGGACGATCAGGATCGGCTGCGACGTCCCCGTCGTGACCATCGGCGCCGCCATCGACGCCCCGAGTCTTCGCGAAATGGGTGAGGCGTGGGGCGAGCCGTTCGTCGTCGTCACCGAACACCCCGACTTCGTCCCCTGGGTGTCGGAGCCCCTCACCCCGACCTTCGAATCGGACGCCCACTATTCCCTCGGCTCGCTTCAGGGTTTCTCCATCAAAAGCAGCGTGCAGGTATTCCGGTGGTACATCGGCACCGTCCTCCCCGACGGTACCGTCAGGCTTTACTCCGGACCACCGGAATCGTCATAGCTTTCGAGGAGTGCGCGGCGGTCTCTCCACAGATTCGCTCGACCCGTGGCGCGTCCCCGAGAAAGCGCGCCACGATCGTTCCGTGCGAATCAGTGTGGGAGACGACCGCGACCTCGCGGTGACCAGGGGAACACGACTCACGGACATCCGCCAGACCGTGGCGGGCCTCGGCTTCATCATGGGTCCCGTCGTCTGGTGCGGGGACGTCGCCCTCGATCCGCTTCATCCCGCGGGGACGTGGCCACTCGTCGAAGGCGCCCGACTCACGCCGGAGCCGGGGCCCCCGTGCGCTCCTCCTCGTGGCCCCGCGCTCGTGGTGATCGCAGGTCCAGACGCGGGGGGCAGGGCGAACATTGGCGAGCGCGGGGTCGTCGTCGGGCGGGGGAGTTCCGCGGACCTCACCATCCGCGATCCCGCCGTCTCCCGGGTCCATGCCCTCGTCCGTGGTGGGGCGGACATCACCGTCTCCGACTTGGGCAGCGCCAACGGCACAAAGCGGCGGAGCGGAGACACGGAGCGCACCGTCGCGGGACACTCGACGATCGCTGTCGGGGACACGCTCACCCTCGGCACATCGATCGCTGCGGTCCTCGGAGTGGACGGGAACGGGAGGGACGACCTTCCTCGAGAGTCGCCACGCCCCTCGTCTACGGGGGACCTTGCCACACGCCTAGCCCCCCTCGCGGGCTCCGTCCTCGGTGGCGTCGTGATCGCCTCGGTGACAGGGCGGTGGTACCTCGCGCTCCTCGGCTTGACCTACCCCCTTGTTGTCGTCGCGTCCACCCTCCTGCCCCGTCTGAGACGGCGACGGGATTTCTGGGACCTCTCCCTCGTTCCGTCCCTCCTTCCGGCTTCGCGAGAGGCGTGGACCACTGACCCCCCACGAGCCCTGGCGATCGTCGGTCGACGAACCGACATCCTCGGTTTCGCGCGTGCCGTCGTGCTTGCTCGCGGACGCCGCCCCCGATCACCGGGCTGGCACGAGCCCTGGATGCGATGGCTCGCGGAGGCGGATCCCCTCGACCCCGAGATCTGCTTCGTCGAATCCGGTGCCACGCCGTCGTGGTGCGACGTGAGCGTCGAGGTGTCTCCAGAGGGCTGCACGCTACGACGCTCCGGTCGCACTCGTGCGCTTCCCACCGTGAGGATCGGGGAACGCTCCGCGGACGCGCTCGCACGGTCACTCGCGGGCGAGTCAGCAGCCGAAGCCCTCCCGCCGCGCCTACGGTGGGCGGACATCGCGACCACCTCGCCACCGTTACCGGTGCCGGGACCCCGACGACTCACGACCCCACTCGGCGTGACGAGAAGCGGTACCTTCTCCCTCGACCTGGATGCTCACGGGCCTCACATCCTCGTCGCGGGGACGACGGGCTCGGGGAAGTCCGGGCTCCTGGAGACCCTCATCCTCGGACTCGCGCACCGCTACCCGCCCTCCGACCTCGCGATGGCACTCATCGATTTCAAGGGCGGAGCCGGTATTCGGACGTGCGTTGGCCTCCCGCACGTGTGCGGAGTCCTCACCGATCTCGATCCCCATCTCGCCCGGCGCGCGCTCGAGGCCCTCGCCCGCGAAATCGAGGATCGCAAAGGGGCTCTCGCTCAGGCAGGCCACGGGTCGTTCCACGAATGGGAAGCGGCGGGAGGGGCCCCTCCTCGGCTCCTGGTCGTCGCGGACGAATACCAGGAACTCGTCGCCCACTATCGGGAGTTCGTCCCGGATCTCGCGCGGCTCGCGGCCCAAGGTCGATCCCTCGGCCTTCACCTCGTCCTGGCCACCCAACGGCCCGCGGGAGCCGTCACACCGGACATCCGCGCCAACGTCGGAACCACCGTCGCGCTCCGGGTCGCCTCCGACGCGGAGTCACGCGACCTCATCGGCACGCCAGAAGCCTCGACCTTCCCGCTCGACACCCCCGGTCGCGCCATCGTCGTCACGGGTTCGGTGCGAACCACCATCCAGGTGGCCCTACCCTGTGCCGTCGCGACACCCCGGGTGAGGGAGTGGGGCCAGCACGACGATCCGGCTGGCGCCGCTCAGAACATGGCGGACGGCGCGAGTGCGCGTTGGCGGGAGATCCCTGCCCCCACCGCCCTCTGGCTCGATCCCCTTCCCCCCGACCTTGGGGAAGGGGTGTGCTCGTCGCCGGCCCCACCGCCCGATTCTCTCGTTCCCGACGAACGCGAACGGACCACCATCGACGCGATGTGGCTGGGACGGGCGGACCTTCCCGCCGAGCGCCTCCAACCCGATGTCACATGGGACCCACGATCCGGTCCCCTCATCATCGCGGGACCCCCTCGATCGGGACGCACGTCCGTTCTCCGCCTCCTGTCCCTCCAGGCGCACGATCACGGGCTACGGCCGGTGTGGCTCCCCTCCGATCCACGGGAGGCGGCGCGCACCATCGCTCTCCTTCCTCGCAATCCCGCGACCCTCCTCATCGTCGACGACGCACAGCGCGCCCTCACGTGCCTTGCTGACGTCGATCGGGGAGCTCCCGCCGACTCCCTCATCGCGCTCCTGGCCTCCGGATCCCCTGTCGCCCTCGCCCTGCCCCTCTCCGGGCCTCATCGCCTCGCAACCCACGCTTCCGCGCGCCTCGTATTCGCAGGAGGAGAGTCCTCAGACGACGCGGCATGGTCCGTCCCCCGCTCCCTCCATGGCCTCGCTCCTTCCCCCGGTCGGGCACGGTTCGGCGTCGCCGGACGGTGGTGCGAGTGCCAGGTTGGCCGGGCGTCGACGGCATCGGATGAACGTCTCGTCGCCCCTCTCCCCCTCCGCGTATCCCCCGCCGACCTCGATTCCATGCACCGGGATACCGATCCCGCGACTCGATCCGATCTCCCCGGTATGGTCGTCGGTGTCGGTGGCGACAACGCCCGACCGGTTTCGCTCGATCCCCACCGCCCCGTTCTCCTCGTCGGTCCCCCGGGCCCACCGAGGGACGTGGCCGAGGCCTCCCTGGCGTCCTCCGCGGCACGAGCGGGTCTCGTCATCGACGTTCACGTCGTCGATAGCGCCCTCGTCGCACCGAGGGACCTTGCCTCTCCCAACGTCGTCCTTGCCGAACCCTCGCTGCGTTCGGCCCGAGAAGCCTTTCGGGGCGATCTCGATGGCCTTATCGACCCGCGCCCTCCCGAGGGAAGGGTCCTCCTGGTGTCGGGCTCGCACGCGCTGACGGTTCAACTCGCGCTTCCCTAGACGGCGCCCCGCACTCGACGCTCCGCTCCCCGCGCGCTTTCGCGGTGGGAGAAATTCCCTAAATATCCTCGGGTTACACCCTTGTCATCCGCCGCGAAGCATGAGAACCTGGAAAACCGAGGCTGGAGATCGAATCTCCCCGCCTCTCCCTCGACGGTGAGGCCATCCTCAATCTCGTTCTCAAGGAGTAACCCATGGACTGGCGCGAACGCGCAGCGTGCCTCGACGTTGACGACCCGGAACTGTTTTTCCCCATCGGAAACACCGGGCCAGCGCTCGAGCAACTGGAGCGCGCCCGCGAAGTGTGCCACGCGTGCACCGTCCGCGAGGTTTGCCTCGCTTGGGCGATGGAACACAACCAGGATTCCGGCGTCTGGGGTGGCCTGTCGGAAGACGAACGGCGCTCCCTCAAGCGTCGCGCCGCCCGCGCCCGTCGCGCCGCGAAGTAGGTCTCGGCAACGGGCGGACGACGCCCGAACTCACCTCGCACTCCCAACGTTGACCGTTACGTCAACCTCGCTTCCGACCGGTACGGTACGCCATTCGAGCGATCCCCCCAGTTCGTTCTCTACGAGCGTCGTGACGATTTGCGCCCCCAGCCCCGACGGCTTGGATTGAATCCCCACGCCGTCATCCGCGATCACGACGTGGAGCAGGTCGCCGTCCCGCGTCGCTCTCACTGTGACGGTGCCCGTCTGCCGACCCTCGAATCCGTGTTCGACGGCATTCGTCACGAGTTCGGTCACGACGAGCACCAGGGACGACGCCGCGGGCGCGGGAATGAGGCCGAAGTCTCCCTCCCGCACGATCTTCACCCTGACGTTCGGCGTCGCGACATCGGCGACCATTCGCACGCTCCTCGTGACGAGATCGTCGAAGTTCACGAGTTCGTCGAGTGCTCCGGAGAGCGTCTCGTGCACCAGAGCGATCGTCGAAACCCTCCGCATCGCCTCGGCGAGCGCCGCCTTCGCCTCCGGAGCCTCCACCCGCCGGCTCTGCAACCGCAGCAGCGCGGCGACCGTCTGAAGGTTGTTCTTTACCCGGTGGTGGATCTCCCGGATCGTCGCGTCCTTCGTGATGAGTTCGCGCTCCCGCCGACGCAGTTCGGAAACGTCGCGCACGAGCAGGAGGGCACCGGTCCGCGTTCCGTGATTGAGGATAGGAATCGCCTGAAGCGAAAGGCACCCCCCATTCGCCTCAAGGTCGGTTCGCCACGCGGCACGCCCCATGACCACCATGGCGAGGGTCTCGTCGATCGTTCCCTTGTCCGACACCACCTCGTTCGTGATGCGCGGTAGTGAACGCCCCACGATGGTCCCCGTGACGCCGAGCCGGTGGAAGCACGACAGGGCGTTCGGACTCGCGTAGGTGGCGTGACCCTGATCGTCCATCCGGATGATCCCGTCGCCGACACGCGGGGCACCTCTCCGGGGACCGGTGACCGATGTCGGCATGGGGAACTCTCCCCTCACGATCATCTCGAGAAGTTCGTCCGCCGCCCCCTTGTAGTTCAGCTCCAGTCGGCTCGACGATCGCGACACCGCTTGCGAAACCTCTCGGGTCAAGACAGCGATCGCCTTGCCGTCCATGACGATCGGCAACGCGTCTTCCCTCACGGCATAGTGCTCGTCCCACCGGGGTTCCCGTGTCGCCACCAGAGTCATCTCCTCCAGGGCTCGTCGCAGCGACGCGACCCTCCCCGGCATCGCAAAGGTGTCGACGACGTCGTCCTGGTGAACGGTCGGCCCCGTCTGTGGTCGACACTGGGCGATCGCGACGAAACGATCCCCCACGGGCCGCCACATAACGAGGTCGGCGAAGGACAGGTCGGCGATGACCTGCCAGTCCGACGAAAGGAGGGCAAGCCACTCTGCCTCGGCATCCGAGATGGGCCCGTGCCGCTCCGCCCGTTCCCGTAGCGTTGCCATACGACCAGCCTAGGGTAGGAGGTTCCCGGTACTCTGATCTCAGAGACGGAGGAGCCATGGAACTGGCAACGACGCACACCTTCGAAGCACCGCTCACGAAGGTAGCCGCGATGTACGCGAACGAGGAGTTCGCCCACAAACGCGGGTTGGCGACGGGGGCAACGGAGTGCGATGCCATCGTCGATGGCGACCCCTCCGGAGCATTCTCCGTTGCGATCCGTCGGGTTATGCCAACGGAGGGACTGCAACCCGAGTTCAAGCCATGGATCGGCCCGTCGATCACCGTTCGCTACACCGAGGCGTGGGAACCGCCTCGTACCGACAAGCGCGACGGCACCTTCGCCGTCGAGATCGTCGGCGCACCGGTCCGCGCGGCCGGGACCCTTTCGCTCACTCCGAACGGCGATCGCACGACCCTCGCTCTTGAGGGCACGGTCACGGCCAAATTGCCGTTTCTCGGAGCGCTCGTGACCCAAGCGGTGATCGACGCCGTTGCGCAAGGGCTCGACCGAGAGTTTGCCGCGGGAGACGTTTGGCTTTCGACGACGTAAGTCGCCAACGGATCTCACCATGACGGAGTCACTTATCGCACCATCGGTCGGGAACGGTGCCGACGCGCTCGTCGTCTGCGACAACCTCATCCACGCCTACCACGTGGGGAGCAAGGAGATTCCCGCGCTTCGAGGTTTCGACCTGCAGGTTGAGGCGGGCGAGATCGTTGCCATCGTGGGGCGGTCCGGCTCGGGAAAGTCGGCACTCCTCACCGTGCTCTCCGGCCGTGAGGAACCCACGGGTGGTGCTGCACGGGTTGCCGGATGGGACCTTCGGAGGATGTCCCCAGCCGAACGCCAAACGTACCGCCAGACCGTCGTCGGATTCGTGCCGCAGGAGAGTGGCAGAAACCTCCTCCCTCACCAGACCGTGCGGGAGAACGTCATGCTTCCGATGGCATCGACAAGCCTTAAGCCTCGGGCCCGACTCGACCGTGCCACCCTCCTCCTCGATGCTATGGGAGTGGCGCCGCTTGCCAAGCGCCACCCCGACCACCTTTCGAGTGGCGACCAGCAACGCGTGGCGATCGCCGTGGCCCTCGCTAACCAACCTCAGATCCTCTTGGTCGATGAGCCGAGCGAGGACCTCGACTCTGCGACGGGAGACGCGGTCATCGAGGTACTGCGGAGCGTGAACCGCGACCTGGGCGTCACCGTCATCATCGCGACTCGTGACTCAACCGTTTCGGGGCGAGTGAGGACCGTAGCCATCCGCGACGGGCGTGCGTCTTCCGAGACCAATCGCTACGCGGATCGGCCAACTCCGCTACCAGCATCCACGTATCCGCTGATCCCCGCGGCGAGCCCGACGCCTCGGGTTCACTTCACGGAAGCCCCCGCGCGTCCCGATCCCCGAGAGCAAGCCGCCATTGGTCATCCCCTTGTCGATCGGGTCATCGCCAACGAGGATCTCCCGATCGAAAACCACTACACCCCACGCGTTCCCCCACCGGACCCGTCCAAGGCGAACCAGAAGTCCCCGGGGCGTAAAAAGTAGTCATCGCATCGCGGCCCCCTACAGGCGAAGGGCCCCGGCGTAAACCGGGACCCTTCGTTCGTAGCGGGGACAGGATTTGAACCTGCGACCTCCGGGTTATGAGCCCGGCGAGCTACCGAGCTGCTCCACCCCGCGTCGGCGAA